>JBEKNG010000098.1:0-11415 GCA_049523075.1 Paraburkholderia sp. | reverse complement strand
GGGAAACGCCGGTGAGCCGATGGCTGCAGCCAGTGCGTCGAAATCGGAGGTTGTGGCAGGCCTGAGCAAACAGCGATCGGTCGAAATGGGGACGGGGGCGTTTTTCATCTTTCCCTGGATTCCCCAGGAACCGAAGCCCGGGTTAAATTGCGCGTCGAAGTGGCGAGGCAACGGTTGAATTGAGCGACGCCGTACGCAGCGACGCCGCAAAAGCGGAGCGGGCACGAGGCGGCGCCAGCCGGTCGCCAGCGCCGCTCCACCTCACATCGACATGCGTCCTGCGGGGGCCGGCTCGGCTGTGATGTTGTTGACGCTACTCACGCTATTGGCACTACTGACGTTGCGCTCGACCGTCATCGACGTCTCGCGCACGCCTCGCACGTCGATACGTGACGCATCGACCGAGAACGCAAAGGTATTGACGCCGCCCGCACTTTCGACCGACACCGTGCCGCGATGCATCTCCGCGATCGCCTTGACAATCGCCAACCCCAGGCCGTGATTCTCCCGGCTATTGGTGCGTGACGGCTCCGCCCGATAGAAACGGTCGAACAGATGATCCAGCGTCGAAGGATCGATCGGCGTCCCCGGATTGCTGACCGCGATGCGTACCTTGTCCTCCTCGCGCGCAATCGTCACCTTGACCGTATCATGCGGCGCGCAGTGCTGGATCGCGTTCATCAGCAGGTTAGTACAGGCACGGCCGAACAGCGACCGGTTCACCAGCGCCATTGCATCACCACGTGAAACCGCACGCACGTGGGCTTCTTCGAACGGAATCTCGAGGAACTCCAGCGTGCGGGACACTTCTACGGCCAGCGACACTTCGACCAGTCCGGTTGCGCGTTCGCCCTGATCGGCACGTGCAAGGAACAGCATGTCGTTGATAATCGCACGCATGCGTTCGAACTCTTCCAGATTCGATTGCAGCGTATGGCGCAGATCGTCGACTGAGCGGTTACGCGTCAAGGCAACCTCGGTCTGGCCGATCAGGATCGTCACCGGCGTGCGCAATTCGTGTGCAACGTCGGCATTGAACGACTCGAGCCGGCCATAGGCGCCATCGAGCCGTTCCAGCGCGCCGTTAAAGGAATTGGCGAGGTCGTTCAATTCGTGCGGCAGCGAAGCCGTATTCAGGCGCTGCGAACGATTGTTCGGGCTGACCTCGGAGGCGTCCTTGGTCAGACGCGTGAGCGGCGCGAGTCCGATACGTGTTACCGAATAGCTCAGCAGCAGCACCGCCAGACTGCCCAACGCAGAAAGCGCAGCGAGCGCCGCGCCGAAGGTCCGCATGGTACGCACGTTAGGCTGGCAGCTCGCCGCGACTTGCAATTGCACAGCCGGCCGCACACCGCTTGGCGGTATCGAGATCGTGCGTGTGAGCATGGCCTCCCCGCCTGACGCAGGTTCCACCCGCATATAGCCGCCCGGCCAGTTATCCGTCACGCTTCCCTGGACCGGCTGACCATAATGGAACTCCGGGTCTGCGCTGGAAACCGAGTAAATCGTGGTGCCGTCGCGCGGCGACATGTCCGTCAGCTTCTCGCGCGCCATACGCCATTTGTCCACCGTGACCGAGTGATACACGATGAGCTTCGCAATCTCCACGCGATCATCGAGCGACTCGCGCAGATGATGGTTCAGCTCCACGCGCATCACGAGAAACAACCCCGTGCCGACCAGCGTAAACACCGACAAGGCGACGATTGCGAACATCATCGCAAGCCGACGGGCTATCGAGCGGTTCATGTCAATTCCGCCTCCTCACGTACTTCGAGCACATACCCCATGCCGCGCACGGTGTGCAGCAGCTTGCTGCGAAACGGGCCGTCCAGCTTGGCGCGCAATCGTTTGATCGCGGTTTCGACCACGTTCGTGTGGCTGTCGAAATTGACGTCCCAGACCAGCTCGGTGATCGCCGTCTTCGACAGGATGTCGCCCTGGCGGCGCGCCAGGACGCTCAGCAACTGGAATTCCTTGGCGGTCAGATCGAGTCGCACGCCGTCGCGTGTTGCACGGCGGCCGATCAGATCGACAAACAGATCGCCGACCGAGATCAGCGTCGATTCCTGCGAACGGGTGCGGCGCGCCAGCGCGTGCAGCCGCTCCACCAGTTCGAGGAACGAGAAGGGCTTGGTCAGATAATCGTCTGCGCCTTCGCGCAGGCCGCGCACCCGATCATTAATGTGATCGCGTGCGGTCAGCATGATGACCGGCGTGGATTTGCGCATGCGCAGCGCTTTGAGCACGCTAAAGCCGTCGCGCTTGGGCAGCATCACATCAAGGACGATCACGTCATAGTCGAACTCGGTGGCCAGATGCATGCCTTCCTCGCCGTCGAGTGCGATGTCGACTACCCAGCCCTGCTCGGTCAATCCCGATCGCAGATAGTCCACCACCTTGTGTTCGTCTTCGACGATGAGCAGCTTCATGTACGCCCCTTGAGTCCTTACATTATACGGAACGCCTCGTTTTTCCGTCTGCCAGCTGCACACATCCTCCCAAGAGGAATACGTGAAAATCAGTTCGACTGGTTCATGGCCTGCTGTTTCTCGTCTGCCGGCGCGCTGACATCCCAGCCGCCACCCAGCGCCTTGACCAGCGAGACCGACAACGTCATCTGCTGGCCGTGAATCTGCACATCCTGGCGCTCGCTCGTGAGCAGCGTCTGCTGTGCGGTAATCACGTCCAGATAAGCGACGAGGCCGCCGGAATAACGATCGTTGGCGAGCGACAGCAAGCTCTGCGAGTCGATCACGGCCTGATGGGATTGCCTCGCTGCGCCATCCAGCACCGACAGTCCGGTCACGCCGTCCTGCACCTGCTGGAACGCGGTGAGCACGGTCTGCCGGTAATTCGCCTCAGCGGCCTGATAGCCTTCGCTCGCGAACTTGACGTTCGCCGAGCGGCGTCCGCCGTCGAACACGACCTGCGAAACTGCCGCGCCAAGCGTCCACATCAGGCTAGGCGCGCTCAACAGGTCGGCGAAATTGGTGCTCTGCCAGCCGATACTCGGCGTGAGCGTCAGGCTCGGGAAAAATGCCGCCTTGGCGACGCCGATCTGGGCATTCGCCGCCGCCATCATGCGTTCCGCGGACGCCACGTCGGGGCGTCGCTGCAGCACGTCGCTCGGCACACCAAGCGGAATCTCCGGCACCTTCGTCTCGATCACCTTCGGCTCGATCGCGAATTGCGGCGCGGGTACGCCAACCAGCGCGGCGATCGCATGCTCAAACTCCGCACGTTGCACATGCAGCAGTTGCGCCTGCACCTCGGTCGAATCCAGTTCCGACTTCTGCTGCAACACGTCAAGTCCGGACACCGAGCCCAGATCGTGTTCCGAGGTCACGTAGTCGAGCGCTTTCTGCTGCAGCACCACTGACTGGTTCAGCACATCGATCTCGGCATCGAGCTCACGCAGCGAGAAGTAGTCGGTCGCGAGATCCGTGGTCAGGATGAGCCGGGCGTTGGCGAGATCGTCGCGCGACTGCTCGGCAGAGGCCTTCGCCCCTTCCACTTCGCGGCGAATCTGGCCGAACAGATCCGTGTCGTAGTTGATCGACGGGCCAACTATCAGGCCGTTTTGCACGGTGGACTGGTTCGGCGTGCCGTAGGCGGTGAGCGGCCGGTCCTTCGAGATCTTGGCGCGCTCCCCCGTCCCGCCGAGATCGACCTCCGGTATCTCCTGCGCAGCGGTATTCGCGAGCGTCGCTTTAGCCTGCTCGTAGTGCGCAATCGCGGCGGCCAGCGTCTCGTTCTGCTCGAGCGCCTGGCCCTCCAGCGTGTTGAGCGTCGAGTCGCTAAAGCTCGTCCACCAGGTTGGGATGATCGGCGCATGCGACGGCTCCGCCACATGCCAGTACGAATCGGTGCGCCACTCAGGCGGCGCATCGGCGTGCGGCTGCTTGTAATCGGGGCCCACGGTGCAAGCTGCCAGCAGCGCGGCACCCACAGCCGCAGCCACTATCCGCAGCGGCGGCACAGCGATTGGGCACACGCGCATCACGCCGCCCCCTTGCTGTTGTTCGACGGCTGCTGGACTTTCACATGATCGCCATCGGCAATCGAATCGCTCGGGTTGATGATGACCTTGTCGGTCGGCTCGATGCCGCTTTCGATCTCGAGCGTATTGCCGAGATCCTGCGCAATCACGACCTTGCGCAGATGCACGATGCCGTTATTGTCGACGACTGCCATCTGCGTACCTTGCGCGCGGAACAGCAAAGCATTCCCCGGCACCAGGATATTGGCATGCGTAGTCGCCGGCACCGCCACCTGAACATACGCACCCGGGCGCAATGCGCCGTCTGCATTGGGCAGCCGCACTTCGATCTGCAGCGATCGGGTCGGCACGTCAATCGCGCCGGCAATGTGCGTGATGGTGCCGTGGAACTGTTTCCCCGGCAATTCAGCCTGGTTCACCACGACCTGCTGCCCGACCGCCACATTCTGCGCATAAGCCTGTGGCAGTTGCACGTAGACACGCAGCGGATCCGACTGCGCCAGCGCGAACAGCGCGCGGCTGGTGCCGCTGCCGGCATCGATCAGGTCACCGACATCCACATTCCGCTGCGTCACCACGCCGTCGAACGGTGCGACGATCCGTTTGAACGATTCAAGCTGGTTCAGGCGCCGCACGTTCGCGTCAGCAGCGGCGAGATTCGCCACGTCCTGCGTGTAGGTGCTCTCCCGTTCATCCAGTTCCTGTTGCGAGACCGCATCGCGTGTGCGCAGTTGCTGCCAGCGCTCGTATGAACTCTTCGCCAGCCCGAGGCTCGAGCTGATCTGATCGCGTTGTGCCTTGGCCTGCTGCAGTTCCTGGTCGATTTCCGGCGTGTCGAGATCGGCCAGCAACTGGCCCTGCTTCACGCGCGCGCCGATATCGACATACCAGTGCAGCAGATAACCGGTGGCGCGCGCAAAGATCGGCGACTCGACATAGCCGCGCAGCGTGCCCGGCAGCAGCGTATTACCGCTGCCGTCGGCCTGCTTGGGTGACACCACGTTCACGTATTGCAAGGCGTTTTGCTGGGTCGTTTCCGCCACCGAACGGTTTTGCAGAATGTCCGCCACCACGGTGCGCAACGCACCGAGCGCGAGGAGCGCCAGCACGATCCAGATGGCGATCTTGGCGCGTTTCCACTCCTGGTGGCGGGGCGGCAAAGCGTGCCCATCCTCAGTCTCCCGGGCGGGGATTGCTAGCGAAGCATGAGTTTTTTCGGTCATCTCAGTCAGCCGTCATTTAACGTTACGCGTGCTTGCCATCGCCGGCGCTAGCGCCGTCGTCGGGGCCCTGCTCGCCATGCGCGCCACCGTTACGGCGAGCGAGGCGCATATGGATCGCCGCAAAAACCAGCGGCACAAAAAAGAGCGTTGAAATCGTTGCAAACAGCAGGCCGCCGATCACCGCGCGGCCGAGCGGCGCATTCTGCTCCGCCCCCTCGCCGAGACCGAGCGCCATCGGGATCATGCCGATGATCATCGCGAAGGCGGTCATCAGCACCGGGCGGATCCGGCTGGCACCTGCCTCGAGCGCTGCGGCCAGCGGCGCCGAACCGGCGGCGAGCCGCTGCCGCGCGAACGACACCATCAGAATACTGTTCGCGGTCGCCACGCCCATGGTCATGATCGCGCCGGTCAACGCCGGCACACTCAGGTGCGTGCCGGTGAGGAACAGCATCCACACGATACCGGCCAGGGCCGCCGGCAACGCGCTGATAATGATCAGCGGATCGACCCACGACTGGAAGTTCACGACGATCAGCAGATACACCAGCACGATGGCCATCGCGACGCCCACGCCCAAACCGAAGAACGACGTGCGCATGGTCTGCACCTGGCCGCGCACCACGATCTGGCTGCCGCGCGGCAACGTCGCACGAGCCTGGTCCACCAGTTTGTTCACCTGCGCCGCTACGCTACCGAGGTCGCGTTTTTCAACACTTACATACAGGTCGATCACCGGCCGGATGTTGTAGTGCGAGACGAGCGCGAACTGGGTTTGCGGCCCGACCCGCACCAGGTTGCCGAGCAGTTGCGTCGGTCCGTTGGCAGCCGCCGAAACCGGCGTGCGTAGCAACTGGTCGATCGATGAGATGTCGTATTGGGGCGTCTGTATTGCTACGCTGTACTCGACCCCATTCTTATTGTTGAACCAGAAGCTAGGCGCTGTCTGCGTGCTGCCGGACAGCGAGATCAGCACGTTCTGCGCCACATTGTTGGCGCTGAGGTTCAGTTGCTGCAAGCGGGTGCGATCCATGTCGAGATTGATCACCGGCTCGTCGACCAGTTGCTGGATGTGCGTGTCCACCGTGCCGGGAATCAGCCTCACCTGCTTGTAGAGCTTGCGCGCGACGTCGAAATTGCCTCGCTGGTCGTTGCCGACAACCTGCACATCGATAGCGGCAGGCAGCCCGAAGTTCAGGATCTGCGTCACGATGTCGGCCGGCTGGAAGAAAAATTCCACGCCCGGAAAGCGTTGCGGCAAGATCGTCCGCAGCTTGTCGATGTAAGTCTGGGTGGGCTTGTGATCCTCGCTAAGCGCCACCTGAATTTCGCCGTCCATCGTGCCGATCGTGCCGGAATTGCTATAGGACAGGTTGATACCGCTGTACGGCAACCCCAGGTTGTCGAGAATCGTCACCAGTTCCTTCTGCGGCACCACCTCACGCACCACCTTTTCCACCTCGTCGGCAAGACGCGCGGTTTCTTCAATACGCGTACCGGTCGGCGCACGCATGTGCAGGCGGATATCGCCGGCGTCGACCCCCGGGAAGAAATCTTCGCCGAGCACGAACACAAGGCCCAGCGAGACGATGCAGAAACCGAGGAATACGGTGCCGAACCGGCCCCGGCGTACCAGCACGGTGCTCAGGATGACGATATAAGCGGCCCGCATGCGCTCGAAGCCGGCGTCGAAGCGATGGTAGAGCCGCATGAACAGATTCGGCTTGCTGCCCTCTTTGGGCTTGTGCGCATGACCCATCAGCAGCATGGCGAGCGTCGGCACCAATGTACGCGAGAGGACGTACGACGCCATCATTGCGAACACCACGGCTTCGGCGAGCGGCACGAACAGGTATTTCGCCACGCCCGTCAGGAAGAACATCGGCACGAACACGATACAGATACACAGCGTGGAGACGAGCGCAGGCACCGCGATTTCGCCGGCACCTTCGAGAATCGCCTCGTGTAAATCCGTGCCCATGTGCAGGTGCCGCTCGATGTTCTCGATCGTCACCGTGGCGTCGTCCACCAGAATCCCGACCGCGAGCGCGAGGCCGCCCAGCGTCATGATATTGATGGTCTGACCTAACGCATGCAACACGATCAGCGAGGTGAGGATCGACAAAGGAATCGACACCGCAATAATGCAGGTGCTGCGCCAGTTGCCGAGGAACAGCAGAATCATGGCCGCAGTCAGCGCGGCCGCAATCAGCGCTTCGCGTATCACACCCTGCACAGCCGCCTTCACGAACACCGACTGATCGAACAGCGCCTTGACGTCGAGGTCAGGCGGCAAGGCGGCGCGCGCGGTCGGCAACAGGGCCTTCAGCGAGTCGACGATGGCCAGCGTCGATGAACTGCCGGTCTTGAGAACCGACATCAGCACGCCACGGTGGCCATCCTGGCGCACCACATTGGTCTGAGGAGAGTAGCCGTCGCGCACGTGCGCGACCTCTCGCAGATAGGTGGTCGCGCCATTGAGCGTGCGCACCGGCATATCGTTGAGACCCGCAATGGTGGCGGGCGACCCGTTCATGTTGACGGTGTATTCCTTGGGTCCGATCTTGGCCGTGCCGGTCGGCAGAATCAGGTTCTGCGCATTAAACGCATTCACCACGTCGGCCGGTGTCATGCCTTTTGCGAGCAATGCACGGGTGTCGAGGTCGACCGAAACCAGACGCGTTTTGCCGCCGTACGGGTACGGCACGGCAGCCCCTGGGATCGTCACCAGTTGCGGACGCAGGAAGTTGAGCGCGACGTCGTTGAGATCCTGTTCCGACTCTTTCGGACTGGACAGGCCGAGCTGGATCACCGGAATACTGGAGGCCGAATAGCTGATCACCAGCGGCGGCGTGGCGCCTGGCGGCATCTGCTTCAACTGCGCCTGTTCGACCGCAACCGTCTGGGCGATGGCGGTTTGAATGTTGGCGTTCGGCTGCAGGAACAGCTTGATGATCGTGATACCGGCGAGGGACTGCGACTCGATGTGCTCGATGTCGTTGACCGTCGTGGTCAGACTGCGCTCATTGACGGAGGTGATACGGTTGGCCATATCCTCGGCGGACAGACCCGTGTAGCTCCAAATGATGCTGACCACCGGAATGTTGATTTCCGGCAGCACGTCGACTGGCGTTGTCAGCAAGACGAATGGCGTCGCCAGCAGAATTAGAATAGCCATCACGATGAACGTGTATGGCCGCTTTAGCGCAACGTTGACAATCCACATTGAAACGCGCCCGAAAGAATGCTGGAAAGGATGAGAAGTCGCCGTGGCCGAACGTACGTACGTACGACGTTCACGCCAGATCAACGTTGACGAAGGCGCGGGACAACCGTCTATGAATCACGCAACGGATGAACGGCACGCTACCCAACGTTAGCGGACGCAATGCCAAACCCGACAGCCGCACCACAGGTCAGCCCCGAAAGCGAACCCGCGGCACAATAAAGCTAAGCCTATGTAAAGCTAAGCCTATGCTAATAGCCTGGCACCAACAGCTGCATGGCACCAAGATGGCAAAACTGTCAGTAAGCTAAATGTAAGCCGACACGGCCCGAAGAATGATTCTGGCGGTCTGGCTGGCGCCCGGATTGCCACCTGTCGCGGCAAGTCAACACCATCGTCGAGCATAGCCCGTCTAAAACGCGACGCGAATCAGGTGTGCTCCCACCTAGCGGCGGCGAGTTTATTACAGCAGATTGCAGCAGGTACTCCCTACACTCCGCTCACGAATCGACACGTGCCTTGTATTTTTGAACGATCAGTCATAAATTTGCACGGATGTACAGACGTGTTTGTGTCAGGCGTATGAACTCTGCGTCGGATCGTGCAAGCTAATCCGGCGGCGATATTTTTGGTCCAACAGCGTAAAACTAGCGGAAACCGAATGGACTGCATAATCATCACCATGTTGTGACGAAGAAATCGCTCGTCCTCGCTTGCCACCTATTTTTGAACAATTGTTCATTAATTAACCGATCAAACCGCGTGCCTCCATGACTACCGAACCCGGCGAGCCGGCGAGCCCGAATCCGCGGGTTAACGCGTATAGGGGCTACGCGAAAGGCTTGCTGTTTCTGGCGCTGCTGCAGCACCAAGGAAGGCACGGCCGCCCTCAAGCTGAAGGGCGAGCCGCCACTGCTCGCATGGGCGCTGCGGTTAACCACCGGTCTTACCTGACTTCACTCCACTTGCCATACTTCGCCACGGCCCGTTCATCGAAGCCAAAGCCGAGTCCCGGCGTCTGGTGCAGGATGATCCGGCCGCTCTTGTGCTGAAGTTGCCGGTCGATCAGACGTCTGAAGTTGAGCACCTGATCGTCCCAGAAGTACTCCACATAGCGTGCATTCGACGTCGCCGCTACGAGCGGCGCATGCGCATCGTGGAACCAGTGCGGACACATCACGACCCCGTAGCTCGACGCGGTCGCCGCAATGCGCCGCCATTCGGTAATCCCGCCGCACACCAGTGCGTCCGTTTGCAGGATCGCCGCCGCGCCCTTGTCGAGCAGTTCCTTGTGATACCAACGGCCATAGCCAATCTCACCAGTGGCAATCGGCACTCGCGTCAGCTTCGCGAGGCGCGCATGGTTGTCGATGTCATCGGGCGAGAATGGCTCTTCGATGAAATACGGATCGTATTGCTCGATGCGGCGTACGTGCTGCATGGCCTGGGTGGCATCGGTCCAGCCGTTGTTGATGTCGATCATCAGTTCGATGTCCGGACCAATTGCTTCACGCGCCGCCCGCACACGGGCCTCTTCTTCGTGCGGCGAGAGTCGCCCGCCCTTCATCTTGACCGCCTTGAAGCCCAGCTCGACGTAGCGCGCCATTTCTTCGCCGAGCATGCCCGGCGTCTTGCCGTCCAGGTAGTAGCCGCCGCTGGCATAGGCGGCCACGGTATCGAGCTCGTTCGCGCCGAGGTACTTGTGCAACGGCACGCCATGGGTGCGTGCATTGAGGTCCCACAACGCCGTATCGAGGATACTGATCGCGCGCATCACCGTCCCGGCACGGCCCTGCAGCAACGCCTCCTGGTACATCGCCTGCCAGAGGCTTTCGACCGCATACGAGTCCTTGCCGATCAACACGGGCGCCAGCAACTGCTCCACCGCAATACGCAGCAACTCCCCCGCCGCACTGCCGACGTAGCAAAAGCCGATGCCCTCCACACCATCGCTCGAACGCACCTTCACGAGGCCATAGTGGCGCGTGGACACCGTGCGGGTGGAGAACGAGGTCACGCGATCCAGCGGCACGGCGGCCGCGCAGACCGACACCGATTCAATTCTTGGCATTTTTACACTCCTCCGTTGTGGGGCACCTACCATCCACGTCTTGCGTGGATCTGGCATGAACGAAGTGTGATAGCCGCGAGGCGTCAAAAACAGTATCCTTTGGCTTCTTCAAAAGATAAAAGTTTTATTCGATGGACTCGCGCTATCTGCAAAGCTTTGTCTACGTGGTCGAGCTCGGCTCGATCGCGGAAGCCGCCCGCAGGCTGGATCTGACGCCTGCTGCGGTGGCGCAGCGCGTCAAGATGCTCGAACAGGAACTGGGAGCCAAACTCGTACGCCGCTCAGGGCGCACCGTGGGCACGACCGAAGCCGGCGAGCGGATTCTGGACCGCGCGCGCGCCGTCCTCCATGACATTCGCGACCTGAAGTCGGACCTCAACGACGCCTCCGTGCTGGCGGGCGAACTGCGCCTGGGCGGCACGCCGACGATGATGACGAGCCTGATCCCGGACGTGCTCGCCGAGTTGCTCGCGCGGAACCCGCAGATGGATATCTATCTCGAGCCGGGAACCTCGGTGGACCTGTACCGCAAGGTGGTGAGCGGCGATCTCGATGCCGCGATGCTGGTTCAGCCACTCTTCGATCTACCGAAAAGCTGCGACTGGCGCACGTTTCGTGAAGAACCGCTGGTGTTGCTCACGCCCGCCTCGACGCAGGTGAGCGACGTGCACGAGGTACTGCGCAGCGAACCGTTTCTGCGCTATGACCGCAGAGTCGTAGGCGGACAACTGGCCGACGGCTATCTGCGCCAGCACGGGATCAAGCCGCATCAGCGCTGCGAACTGGATGGGCTCGATGCGATCGCCGTGCTGGTCGACCGCGGCCTCGGCGTGTCGCTGGTGCCGGACTGGCGGATGACACGTTTCGCCGGTCTGGCGCTTGCAAAATGGCC
>JBEKNG010000097.1:0-11437 GCA_049523075.1 Paraburkholderia sp. | reverse complement strand
GCAGCTTACTGTCGAGTCGGTGCTCGATCTGGCGCGCTCCGTCACACATAGAATTCTCGGTGTGCCCGATCACACCGACTATGTCCTGGCCTTGCCCCATCCCATCTATCACGACATCGCGGTCTACTACCACGGCTATCTGCTGGCGAAGATGGCTGCGTCGCAGACGCGCGCCTATCTGACGCGCTCGTTTGGTTATATCGTCGACAACCCCGAAGTGGGGCCGCTGCTTACGAAACATTGCTGGGCGACGGGTAACAGTTTGACGCTCGATCAGACCTTGCGGAACATGACGGGTGAGGGTTTGACTTCGTCTTATCTGGCGATGGAATGCAACCGCTCGCCGCAGGAAGCGTGGGCGCTTGCACAGGAGGCCTGCGAGCGGACGGATCGTGCAGCGCCGCTCGCGACCGAGGCCGAGGGCCACCTCGATGCGTCGATCTCGATCGTACACGGCGCGCAATGCATTGCGACCAACGAGGAATCGCTACCGGCGATGTATGCAGCATTTGAGGCGTGGATCGAACGGACGGCGCAGCCCGCCTAGTGTTTGAGGTGGCACAAGGTTGACCGGAAGCGGTCTGATGCGCGGGTGCGTTGTCCGCTTTCGGTAGCAGACCTCACATAACACTTGTGCCAATTTCAATGATCGATTATAAAAACATATCTCGATCACAAGTCGAGACAACGCCTGTCTAACGTTCACTCGCGGAGGATGCTATGTCACCGTTAAACGTAATCCCGCACTGATTTCCCTACCCCCACGCAGTACGCGCCGCTCTTTTTTTGCCGGCACTTTTCGCTTCGCGCATTTCGCTGCACCCGCTCACGTCTCACGTCTCCCGTTTCACTTCGCTTCAGCTCGCCGTTGCGCCCCTCCGCGACCACCGCCGCGTTTCACGCTATTGAGCGCTCGCGAGCCTTCGCCACGCGTTTCACCGGCGGGATAAACGCCGTCCAGACGCGACATCGTTCAATCAAGCGGCCTGACCCAAGCCGTGGTTGACGCACGCCTGTTGGATTCGCTCGTGCCCGTTGCCTGGGGCCACGCGGGTTTGTGCATGCCAGTGCGTCGCACGGCAGCCGGAATTCTCCATTAATAGCGAAGCAAAGATGAAACCTCAACTTACACGGGCCGCCACACAGCGCAGCCGTCCGGGCCGACGCCGGGCTGCCGCGAGCGTGCCCGAACGGCCCAGCCTCGACGCGCTCGAAGCGCGATGGACCGAATATTGGCAAGCGCAGCATACCTATCTCTTCGACCGCAGCGCACCGCGCGATGACGTCTTTTCGGTCGACACACCGCCGCCCACTGTCTCGGGTTCTTTACATGTGGGGCATGTCTTCAGTTATACGCACGCGGACATCATCGCCCGCTATCGGCGCATGACGGGTAAGAGTGTCTTCTATCCGATGGGGTGGGACGACAACGGACTGCCGACGGAGCGGCGCGTCGAGAACTTCTACGGCGTCACGTGCTATGATCCGCACTATCTCGAGCCTGCGGCGCCGGCTGCGCGCCGCTCGGAGTTTGCGCGGATTAGCCGGCGCAACTTTATCGAGTTGTGCCACAAGCTGACCGCCATCGACGAACGCGCTTTCAGAGAGCTGTTCGTGCGGCTTGGCATTTCAGTCGACTGGAGTCTCACCTACGCCACCATCGATGAGCGGTCGCAGCGTGCGAGCCAGTTGGCATTCCTGCGCAATCTGGAAAGAGGCGAGTTGTACAGCCAGGACGCGCCGTGTCTGTGGGACGTGACGTTTCAGACTGCGGTCGCGCAGGCGGAACTCGAAGACCGGGAACTCGCCGGCGCGTATCACGATCTCCGCTTCGTCGATCACGGCGGCAATTCGATCGTGATTTCCACGACCCGTCCGGAGCTCCTGCCAGCTTGTGTCGCGTTAGTAGCTCATCCCGACGACGCGCGCTATCGCCACCTGATGGGAACGACGGTGCGTTCACCGCTCTTCGGCATCGACGTGCCGGTTCTGGCGCATCCGCTTGCGGAGCCCGCGAAGGGCACGGGACTGGCGATGATCTGCACCTTCGGCGACGTCAGCGATTTGATCTGGTGGCGCGAACTCGACCTGCCGACACGCTGCGTGATCGCCAAAGATGGCCGTCTGCAGGACGAGGTGCCGGGATGGCTCGAGTCGTCTCGTGCGCAACAGGCTTATGCGCGCGTTGCCGGTGCATCCGTTGCGCAGGCTCGCAGCCGGATCGTCGAGATGTTGACCGAAAGCGGCGATCTAACCGCGCCACCGCGGTCGCTGACGCATAGCGTCAAATACTTCGAAAAGGGGGATCGCCCGCTGGAAATCGTCGCCACGAGGCAATGGTATCTGCGCAGCGGAGGACGCGACCACGCATTGCGGGCGCAGTTGCTGGAACGAGGCGGTCAACTGAGTTGGCATCCTGGGCACATGGCTGCACGCTACGACCACTGGGTGGCAGGTCTGAATAGCGACTGGCTTATCAGCCGCCAGCGTATCTTCGGCGTGCCTATCCCGCTGTGGTATCCGCTCGATTCGTCGGGCGAACCTGGCTACAGCAAGCCGATACGACCCGATGTATCTGCATTGCCAGTCGATCCGCGTTCGCACGTTCCCGGCGGCTATACAGAAGCGCAACGGAATCAACCCGGTGGTTTCGTGGGCGAGGCCGACATCATGGACACGTGGGCCACCAGTTCGCTGACGCCTCAGATCGCAGGCGGCTGGGAAGAACCGGGCGGGTGCTTTGCGAGAATCTTCCCGATGGACCTGCGTCCACAGGCACACGACATCATCCGGACGTGGCTGTTCTACACGGTGGTGCGCGCCGGCTTCGAGGCGCAGAGCGCACCCTGGAAGCACGCGATGCTGTCGGGCTGGATTCTTGATCCAGATCGCAAGAAGATGTCGAAGTCAAAGGGCAACGTGATTACGCCGGTGGCGCTGCTGGACAAGTACGGCTCCGATGGCGTGCGCTATTGGGCGGCGATGGGCGGCCCGGGCACGGATACCGTCTTTGAAGAAAAGCAGATGAAGGTGGGCCGCAGGCTTGCGCTCAAGCTGCTGAACGTGTCGAAGTTTGCACTGGGTTTTGGTGGAGACCCGGAGGGATGCATTACTGAGAGCCTCGACCGCGCCATGATGCAACGTCTGGCCGATGTGGTTGCGAATGCAACGGTCGCGCTGGAGGCGTTCGAGTACAACCGCGCCATCGAGCACACGGAAGGCTTCTTCTGGTGGTATTGCGACGACTATGTTGAGCTCGTGAAGGGACGGGCCTATGGCAGCGGCTTGCTGGCGGAGTCGGCCCGCAATTCGCTGGCAGCTTCGCTTTCGGTGCTACAGCGACTGTTTGCGCCGTATCTTCCGTTCGTCGCGGAGGAATGCTGGTCCTGGTGGATGGAGGGATCGGTCCATACCGCACAGTGGCCCACGGCTGAGGCGTTCGCCGCGCTGAGCGGACCCGATGACGGGTCGTCTTTGAAGCTCGTCGCGGTCGTCTCCGATGTGCTGGGCGAGATTCGTAAGGCGAAATCCGTGGCCAGGACGTCGATGAAGGCCGAAGCGAAGCGGGTCGTGGTCGATGGCACGCCGAGTCAGCTAGAACTGCTTAAGCTCGCACAGAGCGACTTATGTGAAGCAGGGCAGGTCAAGCAGCTCGAAATGCTCGCCGCGGATGTGTTCCGCGTACGAGTGGAGCTATCCTAGCGTAGCCACCTCAACCCCATGCCGCGTTCTGCAGCAGGACGCGGTAACCACCATTGCGCGCTCTCATCACCGCATGTATCTTGACGATGAACCTGCCGGCACGCCTGCGCCACGGTCGCGATCGTGCGAATCGTGAGTCGCGCTGAGCCGGCACTCACCCCTCGGAATCAAATCACTCATGTACCCATCAATCGAACCCTATAAGCACGGATTTCTCGATACCGGCGACGGACACCAGGTCTACTGGGAATTGTGCGGCAATCCCAATGGCAAACCGGCAGTGTTTCTCCATGGCGGTCCTGGCGGCGGCTGCAGCCCGGACCACCGGCGCCTGTTCGATCCGGCGCGCTACAACGTGCTGCTGTTCGATCAGCGCGGATGCGGCCGCTCCAAGCCGCACGCCAGTCTGGACAACAACACGACGTGGGACCTGGTAGCGGATATTGAACGGCTGCGCGAGATGGTGGGCGTCGAACAATGGCTGGTGTTCGGCGGTTCGTGGGGCAGTTCGCTCGGCCTGGCCTATTCGGAAACGCATCCCCAGCGGGTCACTGCGTTGATCGTCCGTGGCATTTTCACAATGCGCCGTGCCGAACTGCTCTGGTACTACCAGGAGGGCGCATCGTGGCTGTTCCCCGACCTCTGGGAGGGCTTCCTTGCACCTATCCCTGTCGAGGAGCGTGGCGATCTGATGGCAGCCTATCGTCGACGCCTGACCGGCGATGACGAAACGGTGAAACGGCAGGCGGCGCGCGCCTGGAGCTTGTGGGAGGGTCGCACGATTACCTTGATGCCCAGCCCCGAACTGGAGCAACATTTCGGCGACGACGAGTACGCGCTCGCTTTCGCGCGAATCGAAAACCACTACTTCGTCAATGATGGGTTCGTCGAGGAAGGGCAACTGCTGCGTGACGCACATCGCCTCGCCGATATCCCTGGCGTGATCGTGCAAGGGCGTTACGATGTCGCCACGCCGGCACGCACGGCGTGGGATCTATCCAAGGCGTGGCCGAAGGCAAGCTTGCAGATCGTGCCCGACGCCGGCCACGCTTATAACGAACCCGGCATTCTGCAGGCTTTGATTGCGGCGACGGATCGGTTTGCGAACTAGGCGAGCGGATACTCGTTGTTGGCTTAGGTGAGCGATGTCCGCAGACCAAGGGGCGGACATCGCATTGCCATGCGTCGTGTTACCGAGGCTTCGCCTGAGCGCGGATCAGCCTAACGCCCCAGCCCGTGCAAATGGTCCCGTCGCTTTGCTGCAAGGCAGACAGCGCGTGGATGAAGCGTTCCCGCAGGCGCGCTTTGGCCGGTGCGGGCAGCCGGTCGATATCGTAGGTTTCAGTCAGCGAGTCCCACAGTTCGTGGGGGAGGGGGGTCCAATCCACGTCCAGGTCTTCGAACTGCAGACCTTCGAAATCGCGTTCGAGCAATCCGGTCCACCCTTCGTTGGTACGAGTCCGGGGATCACCGAAACGGAGCCACGTCCCCTCTTCCCTGAGAATGGGCAAGAGAACGCTATGCAGAACCTCGTTCGCTTCGCCAAGCAAAAACTCCCGCCCAACCACCGTAGCAAACTGTCCTTGTGGACGAAGCACGCGCCGGATTTCGTTGATCACCTGCTCAATGTCGTCCATCAACATCAATGCCATATGCGACAGCACGCAGTCGATGCTGCCCGTTTCCACGGACAGTTCTTGCGCGCGTTCATTCAGTAGTACGACGCGGCTGGGAAGCGTGGCTCGCGCGACGTCCAGCTCGCCCTGGCTCATGTCGACGCCAATCAAGTTCAGCGAGGGCGCTTGCTGGTCGGAGAGCAGTTCGAGCAGATGCCCGTCGCCGCAGGCGAGATCGAGGACCGTCAGCGCTACCGTCGACTCCGGGACGCATGCCGCGACGGCAGCGTAAGACGACGCATAGTCGGCCACGCTGGAACGGGCACGCCGGTGTGCAAATGCTGCGGTCGTCGTACCAGGCTGACGCTGATGGAAGTCTTGCAGATACGTCTCGACAGAGGACAGTGTTTTCATGCGTAGCGACTCCGGACAAAGTATGCGTGACGTGTCGCTGACGCAAACGTTCGGTCGAGCGGCGGGCGATTATCCGCCGCCGAAACCGCGTTGGCAATTCCCGTAGAGTGCCTAGCCTGGACCTCCGGGCGCCTTTCAGTCATCTGTCGTGCGCCGGTCCACGACCCTTGACGCAAGCTCTGCGAACCTGGAACATTGGCGGGCGTGCAACATCAGACGTTGTCCCTTTCATGAGAGAGGTGCGAGATGGCTATCGAACAATCTCCGTCCTATGAAGGCGGCTGCACCTGCCGCTCGGTGCGTTACCGCATGACGAGCAAGCCTATGTTCGTTCACTGCTGTCATTGCCGATGGTGCCAACGGGAAACGGGAGCCTCGTTCGCGCTCAACGCCATGATTGAAGCTGACCGCGTCGTGTTATTACAGGGTGAAATCGAACTCGTCGATACGCCGTCACTGAGCGGCAAGGGGCAGAAAATCGCGCGCTGTCCAGAATGCCATGTCGCGGTCTGGAGCCACTATGCAGGAGGGGGCAGTGCGGTATGTTTTGTTCGGGTTGGAACGCTCGATGAGCCCGACCATTTCCCGCCGGACATTCATATCTTCACGGCGTCCAAACAACCTTGGGTAGTGCTGCCAGAGAGCACACCTGCGGTTGCAGAGTATTACAAGTCTTCCATTTACTGGCCGCAAGAGAGTCTTGCACGACGTGCGGCGCTGCCGGCACGGAAGTAGATCAGGCCAAGCCGCACAACAACTGCAATCGCAGGCGCATGGGGTACTCGGAGTAGGACGTCAGCGCGTTCATCCGGGCTGCGCGGCAGAGTCTCGCCCCATAATCACTGCTGCTCAAGCCTCTTGGGCAACTCTCCGAGCTGCCGGAACACGGAAAGCCAGTCTTCAAGGTGCCACGTTTTCGCAATTAGATTTCCACGCATCTGGTGGAACGAGTGAATCGCGAATTTGATGTGTTTGGAACTTGCAGCAATGCCAAGCAGCTCGCCGGATTGGGTGCCACTGACTTCCGCGCGAACGCCCACCCGGTCTCCATGAATCAGCGTGTCGAGGATGGTGATTCGCATATCGGGGAGCGCTGTCGCCAGGTTTCGGAAGACTGGAATCATCTGGTCGGGACCTGGCGCCACGCCGCTGGGCTCGGGAATGTATTCCCAGTCAGGCGTTACGACCGTTCGTAGCAAGTCAACGCTTTTCTTCTCGACGGCCTGATAGAACGCGTCAATCACTGTTTGCACAGCCTGTTCGCTTGGGCTTAAGGTCATGATCGCTTACTCCTGAAGGTTGCTCGAGGAACGCATCGTAAGGATGCACTCGGCGCTTGTAATCAGGCAAGTGGTTTGCGAAAACGCCTGGCGAGGGGTCAGCCGCCGACCAACGACATCCGAACCGTGGGATAAACTTTTCCCGATCCCGGTTTGCGTGCCGTGGAGCGAAGTTCCGAGTAGCGGTCGTCGCGTTGGATCCAACGGCTGCGAACAGTCGATGCCAGTTGCTCGACCGAGGCGGTCTCTGTAAGCCACGGCATGAGGTCGGTGCCCTGAGTGGCGAACAGGCACGAATAGAGTTGGCCGTCGACCGAAACGCGGGCGCGGGAACACGAACCGCAGAACGGTTGCGATACGCTCGCGATGAAGCCGACTTCACCTGCACCGTCCGCATGGCGATAGTTGACGGCGGTACCCATCTGCTGACCCATGACAATAGGGATCAGCGGAAACTCCGATTCGACGATCTCCCGCGTCTCGCGCGCTGTGATCACCTTTGTGTTCGACCAGCCGCCTGCGCCGCCGACGTCCATGTATTCGATGAAGCGCACGGCCACGCCGCTGCCTTTGAACAATCGGACGAGCGGCAGAATCTGGCTGTCGTTGACGCCTCGCTCGACTACCGCGTTGACCTTGATCGGCGCGAGTCCCACCGCGCGCGCTGTCTCGATGCCGTCCAGTATTCGCGACACGGGCATATCTACGTCACTCATCCGGCGGAACACGGCGTCGTCCACCGCGTCGAGGCTCACCGTCACGCGGCCGAGGCCGGCGTCGCGCAGTGAGCGCGCCTTCGCGGCGAGCAGGGAGCCGTTTGTGGTGAGCGCGAGTTCCATCGGTTTGCCGCTTGCAGTTGTCAGTTTCGCAAGCTGTTCGATCAGCGATTCGAGCCCACGCCTCAGCAGCGGCTCACCGCCGGTGATGCGTATCTTTTCCACCCCGAGCAGAGCGAATGCTTTCGCGAGCTTGACCATCTGCTCGAACGACAGGCGTTGCGCAGACGGCAGGAATGGGTAGTCTGCCCCGAAGACGTCTCGCGGCATGCAGTACGTACAGCGGAAGTTGCATTGATCGATAACCGACAGACGCAGATCCCGCAGTGGCCGATTGAGCTTGTCGAGGGCGGGCGTGGTATCGCCGGCGGATACGCCATGGCGGTATGCCGTTTCTGCGACTATGGGCGCGTCGATGAGATTCACGATCTATCCGGATGTGGGCAGCGTGCGATGGGGGACAGAGCAACGCTCGGTCCTTTGATGAGATGCCGTCAGGATAGTGTCTCGGCACTGTATATGGGACGCACAGTCCGCGGCGAATCTCAGGAGTACAGTTGGTGCGCCGTATCAGGTACGGGCACGGGAGATGGGGGCGAGCTCGCGATGCAGGTTGTTCACGTTGCGAGGTCCTTGAAGACGTTTGAAAGCCGTCACGCATCCGTTTCGCGCTTACTTTGCTCCTCGACGGTAAAGATCGCCTCGGGAGTGGCCTCGAGCCGGGCTTTCGGTATCGGGTCGCCGCTTGCATCGGAGAAACCATAGGTGCCGTCTGCGATCTTCTGCAACGCCCGCTCGATATCGTGGATGCGGCGGTCGTTCACGTCATGCAGCGCCTGGTTAACCTCGTTCTGTGCCATTCCCTGCGCCTCGTCTTCGAACTCTTCCGCCTCGTCGCCATGCTCCTGCTCATCCGACCGCTCGCTTGCGATGGTGTTTTCCTCACCACCCAGTAGTTCTCCGCGCAGGGCCACAAGACGCGTGCGCTGCTGCGCGATGAACTCTTCACTCAATGTGACCTTGGGCCCCGACATGGCTTTCTCCTACGTCATGGTTATGGTGTGATTCGGGCGCGTCCGCGAAATGCTGGCTTAAGTTCAGCATAGTAGAAGTTTGTGGAAGTCCAAATGCTATCTCGACCGATCCAAAGAATCGTTCAGCACAATGTAAACATGGTCACGTACCGAGAACACGCTGCGAGTTTCCGGCCTTCCTGTATTCTGTCCGGACACTAGGGCGGCATCGAGAATTGCCGAATGGTAAGTATTGCTGAGTTAATCGCGGCCTCCCGCCAATAGCCTTGTAGATTCCCGGATTGGCACTACACTGAGGGACGTGCGATCTTTGCGCACATACAGCCCGAGTGTGGGTTTCTTCAGGTTGATGTAGAAATCGAATTCCTGCATTGCAACTCCTCATGCAAGGTGATTTTTCGATAAGTTGCATCGCAATGCCTACCTTTATTCAATGGAGAAAACCATGCAGGCACACAGTGTTGTGTACGGCGAATTCGAGATTGTCGTGCGTCCCGAACGTAATGCGCTCGGCGCGTGGATCGCAGATGTGAGTGTGAGTCGCGGTGCCGAAACGATTGTCGATACTCGTCCGTCGACCGTTCAACCCGAGTGGCTGACCGAAGAGGAAGCGATCAGGGACGGAGTCGAATGGGGGCGCCGTTTCATCGACCGCGAGTTCAATACGCACCCATCTCAATCGTGGGTGGCAGACCGTTTTCGTGCGGAACGCTGGTTCCGCGATACCGGCGAATCGTAGAACGCCGTCGCTGCAGGTACGCCTGAATCGCCCGCGTATTTGACCGACCCCTGGTCAAAGATTGTAGTTCGGCCGAAATGCGCCAAGGTTGATTGACCGATTCATCGCATCGGTCTGGCGTTCGTGCCGAAGCCATATCCACATATCTGCAGCGGCCTTCAGCTTGATCGCCAGTGTGATTCTTCATCCACCTTGACATGGCTTTTTGTTTAACTATAGTGTTAAATATCAACTTGGCGGTTTAGGAAAGGAGACCACTATGAGCGACGTGCCTTCCCGTCCTTCACTGGGCGCCGCGGTGTACTACAAGGAACCGTTTGCCGCGCTGGACTGGCTCGAGAAAGCCTTTGGCTTCGAGCGTCAGTTCGTCGTCACGGACAACGACGGACAGCTCGCCCACTCGGAAATGCGTTTCGGCGACGGCTATTTGATGGTCTGCCGCGCATGGAACGACGACATGGCGAGCCCTCAGTCTCTGGGCGGCAAGAACACGCAGTCCGTGCACGTGCAGTTGCGCGACGGCATTGACGAGCACTGTGACCGGGCGCGTGCAGCGGGCGCAGTGATCACGCGCGAACCGGAGGATCAGTTCTACGGGGACCGCGTTTATGCGGCGCGTGACCCGGAGGGCCACGTTTGGAGTTTCGGCCAGACCTTACGCCAGGTGTCGCGCGAAGAGGCCGAGCAAATCACCGGCCTGAAAATCGACGGATGGGTGTGAGCCGATGGCGCTACCAGTCAGTGTGTCGCTGGACCGGACATTGTCCGCGCTAGCCGATCCGAGTCGGCGCCAGGTTGTCGATCTGCTCAGCAAGCGGCCAATGCGCGCCGGCGAACTCGCGGAGGCGGCGGGTCTCAGTCCGCAGGCGATGAGCCGTCATCTGCGCGTGCTGCGTGCGAGCGAACTGATCGAGGAGTCGCACGGCGGCGTGGATGCGCGCGTGCGCCTCTATGTCCTGAGGGCGACGCCGATGAACGAACTCAAAGCGTGGCTCGAAGCGACCGAACAACTATGGTCCTCGCAATTGCTGGCGTTCAAGGCGCATCTGGTGCAGCGGCCGTGAGCTCGCGTGTACTGATCTCGTTGTCGGTACGCCCTTTTGCTTGACGGTTAGCTACCCGCAGGAAATAGTGCATCTCCGCGGCGTAGCTAATGCGCCGTCCGTGCGAGAGGATAATTGTGGTCTGCTACGCGGGCGGTGAATTCGTCGCAGCGACCGCGTGGTCAGGCTCTTCGGCGATGACACCGCTAGCCGCGGGTTATGCCGGAGCCTGCTTTATCAATCGAACAAAGGCTGGTGATGAGCACCAGCCTCCAGGATACTGTTTGACATGTACAAGAAGGGCGTGGCCTTAGAAATTCAGTTTGCCCCTGAGAGACTCAACGATGGCGCCGGCGATCCCTATTGGATCGACCTGACGCTGACCGAAGCGCAGATGCTTCTTCAGACGCTGCAGACGCAGTTAGCTGCCAGCAGCGCGGGGACCGCAGCGCCGCTGGTCGTGAGCCTCGATGATTCGCAAGGTGCAGGCGAAGCGCGGTCCGCTGATTCGTGTGTGTCCTTCGGCGCGAAAGACGTGTCGCCTGCCGGCGAGTTCAAACAGTGGGTGTGTGTGATCTGCGGCTGGATCTACGACGAGGCGGCCGGCGTGCCCGAAGAGGGCATCGCCCCTGGTACCCGTTGGGCTGATGTGCCGGCCGACTGGCGCTGCCCGCTGTGCGATGTGGGCAAGGAAGACTTCGCGCTGGTCGAGTTCTAGGGAAGTTGGGGATTCAAGCGGGGCTTGCTCGGGAATCAGCGCGACCCCCCAGCTTTTCCACTACTGGACTTTCCCCAATACCCGTTGGCGTTCAAACGTCACGGCTGACGTTTCA
>JBEKNG010000096.1:0-11480 GCA_049523075.1 Paraburkholderia sp. | reverse complement strand
CTCCGTGGCCGAACACCTTCGCGCTCGCCCTCACGCCCGGCGATGCGTGGCATCTCGGCAATCCGGCGTTGCGCCGCCCGCTCGCGCAATTCAGCGGCGAGCGCGTGTTGGCCGCGGCCGGCATCGGCGCGCCGGAGCGCTTTTTCGCGACCTTGCGGGCGGCGGGCCTGACGCCCGACACCCGCGCGCTGCCGGATCACTATGCGTTCAGCAGCAATCCATTCGCGGATGTCGACGCCGACGCGATCCTGATCACCGAAAAGGATGCGGTAAAATTGGGGTCCTGGCACGATGCGCGGATCTGGGTCGTCCCGGTTGAAGCCGCGCTCGATCACCGCCTCATTGAATTAGTTGTGGAGAAACTCCGTGGACGCTCGCCTGCTTGAAATTCTCGTCTGCCCGATCTGCAAGGGCCCGCTCAGCTACGATCGTCCGGCGCAGGAGCTCATCTGCAACGCCGACAAGCTGGCGTATCCGATCCGCGACGGCATCCCCGTCATGCTGGTAGACGAAGCCCGTCAAACGGTCGAAGGTACGCCGGTCGAGCCGCTGAATCCGGCGGCCGGCACGTAAAGCCGCTGCGCCTCACGCAATTGCCTGCGGGGCGGGTCCACCGCCCCTGATCGTTTTCGCCGGCGCGCCTCAATCCCGTGCGCCCTGTTTCGCATTGAGTTTCGCGTCGTGTCTTACGTCGTGCTTCACGTGCTATTACGCGCCCTGTTCCGGTCTAGCCACCGCCCTTCCGATGACCCAAGCTACCGCCCCCGCTGCCCCGCCCTTCATCGCCGTCGTGCCGGCACGGCTCGCCTCGACCCGTTTGCCGAACAAGCCGCTGGCTGACATCGGCGGCAAGCCGATGGTCGTGCGCGTCGCGGAACGCGCGCTCGCCTCGGGCGCGCAGCAGGTGCTGATTGCGTCGGATGCCCAGGCGGTCCTCGACGTCGCCCGCGAACACGGTATCGAGGCCATGCTCACGCGTGCCGACCATCCTTCGGGTACCGACCGTCTCGCGGAAGTCGCGGCGCACTTCGGCTGGAGCAACGACACGATTGTCGTCAACGTACAGGGCGACGAACCGCTCATCGATCCCGCGCTGGTGTGCGGCGTTGCGTCGCACCTTGCAGCAAGTCACGGCTGCGCCATCGCCACCGCCGCTCATCCAATTACCGACCCCGCCGAGATATTCAATCCGAACGTCGTCAAGGTCGTCCTCGACGCGCGCGGCGTCGCGCTGTACTTCTCCCGCGCACCGATTCCCTGGGCCCGCGACGCGTACCAGCCGCACTGGCCGGAGATCGCCTCAATGCCCGCCCCGCCTGCTCCAGCAACGGTCTATCGGCATATCGGACTGTACGCATACCGTGCAGAATTTCTGCGCTCCTACCCCAGTCTCACTCACTCGCCGATCGAGCAGGTCGAGGCGCTCGAGCAACTGCGCGCCATGTGGCACGGCGAGCGGATTGCGGTGCTCGTCACTGACGAAGCGCCGCTGCCGGGCGTCGACACGCCCGCCGATCTAGCCCGCGTAAGGGCGTTATTCGATCCGTCAGCGTAAAAACCCATGGCATAATCAAACGGCTGTGCGCACCATCTGCAAACATCGTTCGTCAGGGTTTGCCCGGTCGTCCCGCTATCCCCTTGCAGCGCCGTCGTCTTTGACGTGCAGCGCGAGGCGCATTGCGGCCATTTCGATGCAGGCCCCCTGAACCCAACGCGCAGATAAGCTTGCCAATGAGCTTGAAGCGTCGCGCCGCGAAAGAATTCACATAGATCTGGAGATATCACATGCGTTTGATCCTGTTGGGTGCTCCCGGAGCGGGCAAGGGCACTCAGGCGACCTTCATCAAAGAGAAGTTCGGCATTCCGCAGATTTCCACTGGCGACATGCTGCGTGCGGCCGTCAAGGCTGGCTCGCCGCTCGGCGTTGAAGCAAAGCGTTTCATGGATGCCGGCGAGTTGGTGTCGGACGAGCTGATCATCAACCTCGTCAAGGAACGCCTGAAGGAAGCGGACTGCGCGAACGGCTATCTGTTCGACGGTTTCCCGCGCACGCTGCCGCAAGCGGAAGCGATGAAGCACGCTGGCGTCGCAATCGACTACGTGCTGGAAATCGACGTGCCGTTCGACGAGATCATCGTGCGTATGAGCGGTCGCCGCGTCCACGCTGCATCGGGCCGGACGTACCACGTCAAGTTCAACCCGCCGAAGGTCGAGAATGTCGACGACGTCACGGGTGAACCGCTGATCCAGCGCGACGACGACAAGGAAGAAACGGTCAAGAAGCGCCTCGACGTGTACGTTGCGCAAACCAAGCCGTTAATTGAGTACTACAACACGTGGGCCAAAAACGGCGATGCGTCGAGCAGTCTGAAGGCGCCGCAGTATCGCGCTATTTCCGGCCTCGGCAGAGTCGACGAAATCCGCGCACGCGTGTTCGACGCGCTGAAGTGAGCGCGTTGGCGTGGATGACCGGTGGCGCGTCGGCTAACGCTGCTGCAGGTTAATTTAGACGACACGCCTCCGGCAAGCTTCATGAAGACCCGCCCGAATGGGCGGGTTTTTTATTCCCGCGGCGAAACGTACTCCACGCCCAAATTACTCAGTTATCCAAATCAAATTGAGCGCGCGCCTGGCGCACCGTGGCGGTGCAGACGCCCTGCCCTTTCGCTTTCCGCGCTTGAGCACAGCCGTTACAATCGACCATCGAAAAGATATTCGATTGTGACGACTACCGGACTGAAGCCAAGGAGAAGACATGGAGATTCGTGACAATGTGTTCCTCATCACCGGGGGCGCATCCGGTCTCGGGGCTGCAACTGCGCGCCTGTTCGCCGCAGAAGGCGGCAAGATCGTGGTGGCCGACCTCAATCAGGACGCCGGCGTGGCGCTTGCGCAGGAGTTGGGCGGTGTGTTCGTCAAGTGCGATGTAAGTCGCGAAGACAACGCTACGCAGGCCGTCGATGCCGCCACGAAGCTCGGCACGCTGCGCGGCCTGATCAACTGCGCGGGCGTGGCGCCGGCCATCAAGACCGTCGGCAAGGATGGCCCGCATCCGCTTGATTCGTTCACGCGGACAATCTCAATCAACCTGATCGGCACTTTCAACATGATCCGCCTCGCCGCTGCAGCGATGGCGAAGAATGAACCGAATGTGCTGGGCGAGCGTGGTGTGATCATCAACACGGCATCGGTCGCTGCATTCGACGGCCAGATCGGCCAGGCTGCCTATGCGGCATCGAAGAGCGGCGTGGTCGGCATGACGCTGCCAATCGCGCGTGATCTGTCGCGCAACGCCATCCGTGTGATGACGATCGCGCCGGGCATCTTCGAAACGCCGATGCTGCTCGGCATGCCGCAGGAAGTGCAGGACGCGCTCGGCGCGATGGTGCCGTTCCCGCCACGTCTCGGCAAACCGGCCGAATACGCCATGCTCGCCAAGCAGATCTTCGACAACCCGATGCTCAACGGCGAAGTGATCCGCCTGGACGGTGCAATCCGGATGCAGCCGAAGTAACGCGGTTTGCCCGGTGCGATGCAACTGTCGCACGAATGAAAACGCCTGCGGTGCGCTCGATGCGCATCGCAGGCGTTGTAGTTTGGGGCTCTCGTATGAGATGACTGACTGGCTGGCCGCCTAGCTGACTGGCTGCAGTCGGGCAGTTGGGCACCGGGGCACTTCGCTGTCAGACGATACCGCAGCACCTAACCGCGGCCATTCCCGCCTCAGTCGCGATCGTTTTGCTGCGTGCGCTGCCGCAATTCGTGCAATTGCGACTCGACGACGGTCGCATCATCGGCATCGGGCCTGTCGCCAAGGTACCGCTCGAGATCTTCGAGCGCCGGGCGCAGGTAATCGAGCCGCGCATAAGCGAAACCGCGATCGCGTATTTCCTCGATGTTCTCCGGCAACAGAATCACGAGGCGTTGCTGAACGGCCAGCAAGCGCTGCCAGCGTTCCGTCTGAAGATAAGTCGACTTCAGGTTGACCAACATCCGCGCGATGATCTCGCGGCGCGTGGCCGGCTGCAGCAGCATCCGCAAGGCGCGGCTGACCGACTCCCCCGCCGACGCCACATAAGGCTCGAGCATCTCAACCATCTCCGACTCCGACAGCGAGTGCCCCGTGGTCGGATCGAGCATGACGTCGCCGTCCGGCGTCGTCACACGCAGCAGGAAGTGACCCGGAAACGACACGCCGCGCACCGGGACGCCAATCTGCTCAGCCATCTCCAGGTACAGCACCGCGAGCGAAATCGGAATGCCACGGCGCCGTTTGAGGACCACATTCAGATGGCTGTTGTCGGGGTCGTAGTAGTCGTTGAGGTTGCTGCCGAAGCCGAGCTCGCGGAAGAAAAAGCGATTCAGAATGCCGACTTTCTGCTTGATGTCGGCGTCGGCCGGCATGCGGCGCTGCAGGCGCACCACGAGCTCGTCGATCTCGGCAAGTGTGCCTTGCAGATCGAGATCGGGGTAGGCGTCCTGTGCAAGCGACAGAGCCGCCTCGGTGAGGGGCAGACTGTCGTCTTCTGCGACCAGCGTGCCGAAATAGTCGAGAACCCGCGTCGTCGTGATCACTTCACTCGCCTTCTGAAATACGCGTACTTAAAGCCCATCAGCCAGAGCATACCGAAATATAGCGCAGCGAACAGAACGAGGCACGCTGCGAGCAATACGATGCGCGCCAGCGGCTGGGCATGCAAGCCGATCCAGTCGAAGCTGATGGAAAACCAATGCATCGCGCCCGCAAGCACGAGGCACGCGCCGATCATTTGAACGAAGAAAACCGGCCAGCCGCTCGACGGCGTGTAGATGCCGCGCCGGCGCAAGCCAATGAACAGCAGGAGCGCGTTCATGCAGGCGCCGAGCCCGACGCTCAAGGTCAAACCGGCATGCGCAAAAATCGGCACGAAGACGAAATTACTCAACTGTGTGACGACCAGCACGCCGACACCAATCTTCACAGGTGTCTTGATGTCCTGCTTCGCATAGAAGCCCGGCGCGAGGATCTTGATGAGGATGAGCCCGATCAGCCCGACGCCGTAGGCCGCCAGCGCGCGGGCGACCATCACCACCGAGTGGCCGTCGAATTTGCCGTAGTGGAACAGCGTTGCCGTAAGCGGCTCGGCGAAGAAAAACAGTGCAATCGCGCTCGGTGCCGCCAGCAGAAACGTGACCCGCAGACCCCAGTCGAGCAGCGACGAATACTCGTGCGGATCGGCGTCGACGTGCGCTTTGGAGAGGCTCGGCAGCAGGATGGTACCGAGCGCGACGCCCAGCAGCGCGGTGGGGAACTCCATTAGCCGGTCGGCGTAGTTGATCCACGACACGGCGCCCGGCCCGATGCGCGACGCAATGTTGGTATTGATGATCAGGCTAATCTGCGCCACCGAGACCGCGAACATGGCCGGCACCATCTTCGACAGCACCCGCTTGACGCCGCGATGCGCGAGCGCACGCACCGGGTCCCAGCCGATGCGCGGCACCATGTCGATCTTCTTGAGGCCGGGCAACTGCACGAGGAACTGCAGCACACCGCCAACAATCACCGCCCAGGCGAGCGCGTAGACGGGCGTCTTCATATGGGGCGCGACGAACACGGCCGCGACGATGAATGCCACGTTCAGCAGTACCGGCGCGAAGGCGGGAAGTGAAAAGTTCTTGTAAGTATTCAGGACGCCCGACGCCAACGACGTCAGCGAGATGAACACGATGTACGGGAACATGATGCGCGTCATCGTGACGGCGAGCGGATACGCCTGGCCGTCGTGTGCCAGCCCGGACGCGACGACGAACACCACGCCGGAGGCCCCCACCACGCCGATCAGCGACAGGACGGCCAGCGCCCAGGCGAGCACGGTCGAAGTTGCGTCGACCAGCGCCTTGGTCGCGTCGTGCCCTTGCTGATTCTTGAACTCGGCAAGAATCGGCACGAAAGCCTGCGAAAACGCACCTTCAGCGGAAATGCGGCGCAGCAAGTTGGGAATGCGGAAGGCGACGTAGAACGCGTCGGTGAATTGGCTGGCGCCGAACGCGCGGGCGATCAGCGTTTCGCGGGCCAGTCCGGTCACGCGAGACAGCAGCGTGAAGCCGCTGACCGTCAGCAGGGCTCGGAATAGATTCATGGGGCGCTTATTATACGGGTGCCGCAGGTGCGGACGATCAGCCAGGACGCGAGTCGGACCGATTTGCCGCGCAGACGTTCGCTTTGAATGGCGCAGGCTGGCAGGTAGGGCGGCGGTCGGCAGGTCCGCCCACACGCCTGGTCACGTATTTCCGTTTGCCACGTGCCTGTTTTTGTTGCTATAATCGCCGGTTTCGAAGCTCGCTCAATTTTCGGACAGCATTGGGGTGCCCCCTAAGCACTCTCTCAATGCCTGCGAAACGGGCCAGATTTCGCGTAATTAAATCAGTAATTTTCGACACTTTTTTGCGCTCTTGGGCAATCGCTTCCAAGGGTTCGATCTAAAAGCAGCGCCCGGCCACTTGAAGGTCAGGTACTGGAAACAGGAACAGGATAAGGAACCGTCATGGCTAACTCCGCACAAGCACGCAAGCGCGCCCGTCAGGCCGCGAAAGCAAACTCGCACAACTCGGCGCTGCGCTCGAAGTTCCGCACGGCAATCAAGGCTGTCCGCAAGGCGATCGACGCCGGCGACAAGGCTAAGGCCGCTGAGATCTTCCATGCGTCGTCGAAGACGATCGACATCATCGCCGACAAGAAAATCGTTCACAAGAACAAGGCAGCTCGCCATAAGAGCCGCCTCGCTGCAGCCATCAAGGGTCTGCAAGCGTCCGCAGCGCAGTAAATCCGGTCGGCCCGCTTCGGTGGGCTACCTCCTGTTTCCGCTGCGTCATGAAAGCCCGCCTCGGCGGGCTTTTTTGTTTGGTGCGCTTTTTTGTTTGGTGCGCTTTTTATTTGACGCACTGTCAGGCACAAAAAAACCCGCTCATGCGGGTTTTGCCGTTTTCATTCGCCTCGCTGCCAGTTTGATCGTCGCCTGAGTCAAGCTGTCTGCCAGCGCGGTAAGCTCTCCGTATTACTTAGCCTTCAGCGCCTGTTGCGTGCCGTGTTCCGGAGGCAATTCGCAGGCCTCGGTCACCAGCAGGTCGTTGTCCTTCGCGAAGTTCATGACGAAATCGAACGCCATCGGTTCGATGTCGCGCAGCCGCGAGTCGAGGATGACGCACTTGAGATCGTCGAGCATCGTAGGGCGGACGTAAACCGAGTATTGCATGTAGGCGTTCGGCCCTTTTTTCACCCCCGGACCGAACATGGACATGACCCCGGCGAGGCGCTCCGACCAGTCGCTCGGCCGAAACTTCTTTCCGTTCGAGGTAATGCCCTGAATGAAATATTCGGTTGGAGCTGATTCGGCCATGTAGGGATACCTGTGTGACTGCCCAGCAAAATGCCAGCGAATGCGGCTGCCTGAACGGCTAACTGAACACGTCGTACACGACCTCGCGGGCCTTGCCGCAAGGCGCCGCGATGCCGACAAAGGCCACCTCGGCAATCGTCATGACGGCGCACCGCGAGGAAAGCCTTCCGGGCGCGCGAGCCGTGTCCAGCAAGCGTTGAGCCTGCTTGCCGGGCTTTAGGGAAACCCCAAGATTATAGCTCAGCGGACCTTTTTCCGCACTGCACACAAGAACTCCCCTCCGAGTTTCCTGCTCCCCCGTGAATGATCACCCTGCCATCTGGCTAGCTCGTCAAACACGTCAAAATCCTTTATGCTGCATAGAGTTACCACAAACGACGGCGGCGCCGTCCGGCAATCTGGCCGGGTGAGACCGCCGTATTTGTTTCATGACCGCCAAGAAAATCCGCCATTACCTGCAGTTCAACGATTTCTCGCTGGAAGACTACGAGTACGTGCTTGAACGTGCGCGCATTCTGAAGCGCAAGTTCAAGAACTATGAGACGTACCATCCGTTGCACGACCGCACGCTCGCGATGATCTTCGAGAAAAATTCGACGCGCACGCGCCTGTCGTTCGAAGCGGGCATCTTCCAGCTCGGTGGCCATGCCGTCTTCATGAGTACGCGCGACACCCAGTTGGGTCGCGGCGAACCGATCGAAGACGCAGCACAAGTGATCTCGCGCATGGTGGACATCATCATGATCCGCACGTTCGGCCAGGACATCCTCAAGCGCTTTGCCGATAACTCGCGTGTACCGGTCATCAACGGTCTGACCAACGAGTATCACCCATGCCAGGTGCTGGCTGACATCTTCACGTATTTCGAGCATCGCGGTCCGATTCGCGACAAGACAGTGGCATGGGTCGGCGACGCCAACAATATGCTGTACACATGGATCGAGGCCGCGCAGATTCTCGGTTTCAAGCTGCGTCTGTCCACGCCGCCGGGCTACAAGCTCGACCGTGCGGTGGTGGCAGCGGAAAGCGCACCGTTCTACGAAGAATTTGACGACCCGAACGAGGCTTGCGCCGGCGCCGATCTGGTCACCACAGACGTCTGGACGAGCATGGGCTTCGAGGCGGAAAACGAAGCCCGCAAGAAGGCGTTTGGCGACTGGTGCGTGGATGCCGAGATGATGGCGCGCGCCAATTCAGATGCGCTCTTCATGCACTGCCTGCCTGCCCATCGTGGCGAGGAAGTCAGCGCGGAAGTAATCGACGGACCGCAAAGCGTCGTATGGGACGAAGCGGAAAACCGTCTGCACGTGCAAAAGGCTTTGATGGAATTTCTGTTGCTCGGCAAGCTGAACCACTGAGCAAGCTTTGCGTGAGACGCGGCCGGCCCTGCTTACGAGGCAGGTATCCGCGCACGCGCCACGCTTCGCCTTGCGCCGGAGATGCTGTGAGCGACTTGGCGGTAAGTAGCCCGGTGGAGGCTAACTTCGGGTGAGCGAAGTTAGCACTGCACGCGCGGCCTGGACGCCTACAGGCCTACAAACAAACCGGCTCAGCCTCCAGATCAACACCAAACCGCTCACGCACGTCGTGCTGAATGGCCCGCGCAAGCGCAAGCACCTCAGCGCCACTCGCGCCACCGCGATTCACCAGCACCAGCGCCTGGCGCTCATGTACGGCCGCGGCGCCCATGGCGCGCCCTTTCCAGCCGCAGCGATCAATCAGCCAGCCCGCGGCGAGCTTCACCGTGCCGTCCTCCTGCCGGTAAGAGACCACCTCAGGCTCGCGCTGCTGCAACGCTGCAAACTGCGTGGCATCGATCACCGGATTCTTGAAGAAGCTACCCGCATTGCCGAGTTGCACTGGATCGGGCAATTTCGCACGCCGTACAGCCACGACCGCATCGAAAATCGCCTGCGCGCCCGGCGATGTGTCACCATGACCCTCAGCAGCCAGTTCCCGCGCGATGTCCGCGTAGCTCGCCCGCGGCATCCAGGCCTTTGGCAAACGAAAGGTCACCGACGTAATCACAAAGCGGTCACGCCCTTGCCGCTTGAAAAAACTGTCGCGATAGCCGAACTGGCAAGCCGTCGGGTCGAGTTCAAGCACCTGGCCGGTGGCCAGTTCGACAGCGCGCAGCGACGCAAAGCGCTCGCACATTTCCAGGCCATAAGCGCCGATGTTCTGGATCGGCGCCGCGCCCACCGTACCCGGGATCAGCGCAAGGTTTTCGAGTCCGGGCATCCCCTGTGCAAGGGTCCAGGCCACGAACTCGTGCCAGGTTTCGCCTGCGGCTGCTTCGACGTACCAGGCTTCATCGTCTTCGCGCGCGAGACGGCGGCCGCGCAGCGCAACCAGCAGCACGAGGCCGTCGAAGTCGCCGGTCAGCACGAGGTTGCTGCCGCCGCCCAGCACCAGCCGGCGCAGGGCCGCCGCACGTGGGTCACGCACGGCCGCCAGCAATTGCGCCTCCTGCTCGATGCGGCATAGAAGGCGTGCACGGACGTCGAAGCCGAACGTGTTGTGCGCCTGCAGCGGATAGTCGGCGAGGAAAGTAGTGGAGTCGGACAGGTGAGACATCGGAGACATCGAATGTGAGAGCCGTCTGCAACAGGCCGGGTCAGTAATCCGCGGCGGCCTTGGGCAAAAGAGAAAGGCGTCGGTAAAATGACGTCAGGTTCATGATTATAGCGAGTGCATCGTGCGCAACCGTCCGGCGGCGCCACGCACCGCGGCACTATTGGGAGAGAGCAATGCCATCGTTTGACGTCGTCTGCGAAGCCAACATGATCGAAGTCAAGAACGCGATCGAGCAGTCCAACAAGGAAATTTCAACCCGCTTCGACTTCAAGGGGTCGGACGCGCGTGTCGAGCACAAGGAGCACGAGTTGACGCTTTATGCCGACGACGACTTCAAGCTCGGCCAGGTCAAGGACGTCATGGTGTCGAAAATGGCCAAGCGCAACGTGGACGTGCGCTTCCTCGATTACGGCAAGATCGAGAAGATCGGCGGCGACAAGGTCAAACAGGTTGTCACCGTGAAGAAAGGCGTGTCGGGCGACCTGGCGAAGAAAATTGTCAGACTCGTGAAAGACAGCAAGATCAAGGTTCAGGCGAGCATTCAGGGCGACGCGGTGCGCGTGAACGGCACCAAGCGCGATGACCTGCAAAGCGTGATCGCGCTGCTGCGCAAGGATGTCACGGATACACCGCTCGACTTCAACAACTTCCGCGACTAAGGCGTTCAGGCTTGGGGCTTGGGGCACGAAGCCGGCACGCATCCGAACCGCTCGCCTCGCTCCGTACCCTGCTCAGTGTCGCTTCGCGGCCGCCTGGGCCTCGGCCTTCTTCTGGGCTTCGGCCTTCTTCTTGTCACCGATGCGGCTTTCCTGCCCCGCCATCAGTTTCGCAATGTTGCCGCGATGCCGCCAGACGAGCAGTGAGCTCATCACGACGATCGCCAGCGCAATGATGTTCGCGCCGAACAGGAAGCCGTCGAAGAGCGGCGCGAACACCGCCGCCGCCAGCGCCGCCAACGACGAATAACGGGTAAAAAACGCGACGATCAGCCAGGTCAGCAGGGTGGCGATACCGAGCACCGGATTGATCGCCAGCAGCACACCCGCGGCCGTCGCGACGCCCTTGCCGCCCTTGAAGCGGAAGAAAACTGGATACAGGTGGCCGAGAAACACAGCAATCGCGGCGAGCGCGATCGCCGTATCGTCGAGGCCATAATGCGCGCCGAAGTGGCTGACAAGCCAGACGGCGAGCCAGCCCTTGAGCGCATCGCCAATCAGCGTCAGAACCGCGGCCGTCTTGTTGCCGCTCCTCAGCACGTTGGTGGCACCGGGATTCTTCGAGCCGTACGAGCGTGGGTCGGCCAGGCCCATCACAGAACTGACGATCACGGCAAACGACACCGAACCGATCAGATAGGCGACGACGGCGACGATCAGGTTTTCCATCTGGGACTCTTATAGGTATCGGAATGCGCAACAGGTGCAACGGGTGCAATAGGTGCAACACGCAGCCCACGGCACGAACGAAACGGCGAACATTCTACCGAATCGCACCGGCCCAGCCAGCCACTTTTACAGAGGCCTT
>JBEKNG010000095.1:0-11486 GCA_049523075.1 Paraburkholderia sp. | reverse complement strand
CCTTGCGCGCGGCCACATAGCCGCCCGATGCACCACCGAGCGCCTTGCCGAGCGTGCCGGTAATGATGTCGACGCGCGAGAGCACGCCGCAATGCTCCGGCGTGCCGCGTCCGTGCTCGCCGATAAAACCGACCGCATGCGAATCGTCGACCATTACCAGCGCCCCGTAGCGATCGGCCAGATCGCAGATGCCAGCGAGGTCGGCGATGATGCCATCCATTGAAAACACGCCGTCAGTGGCAATCAGCTTGAAACGTGCGCCGGCGGCATCCGCTTCTTTCAGCTTGGCCTCGAGATCCGTGAGATCGTTGTTCTTGTAGCGAAAGCGCTTCGCCTTCGACAGCCGCACGCCGTCGATGATGCTGGCGTGATTCAGTTCGTCGCTGATAATCGCGTCGGATTCGTCGAGCAGCGTTTCGAACAATCCGCCATTCGCATCGAAACAGCTCGAGTAGAGAATGCAGTCGTCGGTTTGCAGGAACGCGGATAGCGCCTGCTCCAATTCCTTGTGCACCGTCTGCGTGCCGCAGATAAAACGCACCGACGCCATGCCAAAGCCATCGCGGTCGAGCCCGTCTTTGGCGGCCTCGATCAGGCGCGCGTCATCGGCGAGGCCCAGATAGTTGTTGGCGCAGAAGTTCAGTACGTCCGTGCCGTTTGCGAGCCGCACGCCGGCCGATTGCGGGCTCGCGATCACGCGCTCAGTCTTGTAAAAGCCGTCGGCGCGGATCTGCTCGAGCGTGCTGCGCAGATGGGCGAAGTAGGGTTCACGCATACATCAGACTCCTGAATGGGCGGTAGGCCGCCGGGAGGCCGCGATGTTCGGCGCTGTGGCGGCCTGCTATAGTCGGATATCAGTTTATCGAACAATTTCGATTTTCCGAACGTTAGTTCGGTATGTCGAACAACTCTAAACGATAGGTCAAAAAATGGCAAGTTCGGGCACCCGGCGCGCAGCAGCCAGCGCTGCACCCACTCTAGCTCAAACCGTTGCGGCACCGCCGCGGGTGGGCGAACATATCCAGCGGCTGCGTAGCGAGCGCCGTATGACGCTCGACGATCTGTCGCGCGCGGCGGGCGTGTCGAAGTCGATGCTGTCGGAAATCGAACGTGACAAGGCCAATCCGACTATCGCAGTGGCGTGGCGGCTGACCAACGCATTAGGCGTCAGTCTCGATTCGCTGTTCGCGCAACAAAAGGCACCGGAGGCCATCGCCGTTTCGGGGCCGCACGAAATTCCGACGCTGAGCGGACACGATGCCAAATATCAGTTGCGGGTGTGGGGGCCGATCGAGTTGGCTGGCAAATTCGAATGGTACGAGCTGACGCTGCAGCCGGGCGGCGCGCTGGTGTCCAACGCGCACGAACCAGGCACGCGCGAGCATTTGACGGTGCTGCACGGGTCGATCGAAATCGAGGCGGCCGGCACCACCAAGCGCCTGAAGGCGGCAGACACGGCACGCTATGTGGCCGATGAACCGCACGCGATCCGCAATGCCGGCAAGAGCGAAGCCAAGGCACTGCTCGTGGTGATTCACGGCTGAGTTCTGAGCGCACCGTCCGTAGATATAGGCGAGACGGGTAAAGAGGTGGGTTAGCCAGTCGGCCGAGTTGCGCTGAATACTGTATGTTTGTACAGTATACGCAGATTGACCGGAGCCGAAATGAACGAACTGACAACCCACCAGCCCGACCATGGCTTGGCTGCGCTGCGCTTCCAGACCGCGGCGCGCGACCTCGAACACATCGTCCGCAGCATCGCAGCGCGCTATATCGTGCAGCAAGTTCCGCTTACATGGCGGCTTTTGCACGCCATTGAGGCGGAAGCCCTCGCGGACCTCGGATTCGCCAGCCGCCACGACGCACTCATGCTCGGCCTGTTTCAGCGGCCCACGGCGCTGCCGTATCCGGAAACCGATGAGCCGGTAGATTTTGGCTCGTCGAACGCGCTGCCGGCAGTGTTCGCGTTCGCGGTATCCGTCTATGAGGAAGCGCATCGCAATGCGGCGCAAGCGGCGCCGCGGCAGCGCGCACCCCGACGGGCGCGAGCTTGGGGCGGGTAACACGATCACGACCTACCGGATTGGTCGCGTCTGACCTACAATTGGACGCAACTAACGGTAATACAGACCATGGTCCCTCCCCACTCGACCGGCTCGGCCGACCGACGCATTCCTACCACCGATCTCTTCGATCAGGAACGTGCAGACTGGCGTCGCGATCCGCGTCTCGCCTTTGACGCATGGCTCGCGAAACAACAGTTTCGCAAGTCTTCCGCCGAAGTGTACCAGGCACAGTGGGGGCTTTTTCTCGATTGGCTGAACGTTCGGCATGCCAACCTGATCACGGTCGACGCACGAACTATTGCCGATTTTGTCGCTGGACTGGCGATCCGAAAACCGCAGCGAGTCCGCTATTTGAGGCTAATAGAACGTGTGCTCGACCATGTTCGCGAGATCGAACTCGCGTCGACCAATCCCGCACGGTTTATCGCCCAGGACGGCGAGGCGGCCTGGCGCAACGCGCGCGATAACGAGCCCACCGGCTTCTTGACCAGCCATGAACGCGCGTTGCTGGTTGCGCAACTGTTCGCGCCCGTCAGTGAACTCTCCGCTGCGCAGCGTTGGAGAGAGCGGCGCGACCGAGCGCTGATTGCCGTGTTTCTGGGTGGAGGATTGAAAACCGGCGAAGCTCGAACACTCACGGTTAGTTGCGTGACGGCGGGTTCACCTTGGGTCGTGATCGAGTCACCGAACCCGCTGATGACCCGGCACACCCGGCTATCGCCCTTCGCCGTCGCTGCGCTGGACGCATGGCTCGCGGAACGGCGCCTGTCTGAGCTTGCCGGAAATCTCGTGTTTCCGGCGTCGCCTTCCGGACGACCGATGCACAAGGCCACCATGCTGCGGTCGGTCGATTCTTTGATCGATGCCGCCGGCTTCGCCGAATCACGCGAATCGCGAGCCAGTCCACAAACGCTGCGCAACACGTTTGCCGCTGACCTGTTTGAGACGGGTGTTGCGCCAGAGATGGTCGGGCAATGGCTGGGGTTCATGCAGCCCGTTTCCGCCAATCGACTCCATCGCGCATGGAAAACATGGTCCGATCAGCAGAAAGTTACCAAAAGCGGTGCGCCACATCCTGACAGGACGCCACGCCGGACAGCGCCGGAAGGCGGATCTTCAGCCAAATAAGAGTGTGAAAATCGCCCCGAAAACACTCACCTTTCGGGTCCCGAATTACCTCACCTTTACCCAGGTTTCTTCCTATTGGACAGCTAGGCGCGTCCCACTATGCAGGCGAAGAGACTGGTTTCAACGCCAAAAACCGGCTCACTGCCTCAAGTCGCGAGTGGCCCGGGCCCGACGAATGTTCGCATTCGGGGCATTGGAGTTCATAGCGGCGATCGACCTCGGACAGTTCGGGTTCACCTTCCTCACATTTTGGACAACGCAACGGCAGCGCAACGTGACCGTCGGCGACCGTACCGATCGCCGCCATCTCCTCTGAGCTCAAGCGACCGGAGTTCGCAAGCGTCCACAACAAACTCGCGACCGCTGGATCGACATCCTGTTGGGCGCGCAGCGACGTAATTTCCTTCGTCAGCGCGTCGAGCTCATCCGATTGTTCGCGCAGTTGCGAGTCCAGACGATCGCCTCGAGCTTTTGCCGCGGCGATTTGCTGGATGAACTCGAATTCTTTGCGACTGGCGTCGCGTACTCCGGACTGGTAGGTCGCCGCCGTGGTGCGCAACGAGTCGAGCTCGACTAGCATCGGTTTGACGCGCCGTTCCGCCTCAGCCACGGCGTCCTTGATTTGTTGCGCATAGTGCTCGGTGCTTTGACGCAATTCGATATGCAACGCGTCGATCCGGTCACGCAAAGCGGCGTTGGTGGATTGCTCGGCTTCCAGTCGTTTGCGAAGCGTTTCATTTTCTGCGTCGAGACGGCGGACGCTGGATTGCAAACTGTCCTGGTGAACACTGCCGTGGGTGTTGGCCATGGCCAGTTCCGCTTCAAGCGCGCGAACCCGCTCCCACGCCACATCCGCTCTCGCGTCGCTTCGGCGAATCGCCTCTTCGGATGCCTGCCGGCGGATCTCGGCCTCTCTGGTTTCCCGTTCAGCGGCTGATATCTGCGCCTGGATTCCTTCGCGCTCGCCCTCGAAGGTGGAGCGTGCGTGTGCGATTGCTTCCTCGACCAATGCGCCGAGTAATTCGCCGGCCCGGTCTTCGAGCGCTTTGGGGATAGTCCCGGCACCAACCCGCACACGTGATGCGCTGCGGATTCGCTCCCAGAAGGTATCGATGTCCTTGGGAATATCGCTCGCGCTACCGGTTTGGGTCAGATCTCGCACCGCGGCCATTGATGGGCGAATGCCGAGATCAAAAAAAAGGCGCTTGCACGCGTGCAGTGACAATTCTTGGCGGCGTGCGCCGCTTTCACGCATCGACTCCAGTTCTTGCCGGATGGTCCGGCGTTCTTCGTCCAGATTCATTTATACCTCGATGCTGCCGGAATTCGAGGAATCATAACAAATTACGTAGTATTTGCTACAGGTAAGCTGGGTTACGTGACTTTTAGTGTGAACCCGACTGGATTTAGTTGACGCAGTCGACTTTGTGTCGGGCTAGGTTGATTTTTCCGTGAAACAAAACTAAGAATAGTCAATAACTCTTTGGAAAGAAAGGGATTTTCCGCTTCTGGCGGCGTGTCGCGACTGTTTCACGAAGCGGAACGGCAGCGGGGTTGTGGATGTGGGACTGTCCGAAGGACGCACGGGGTGGAAATTCTTGAGAGTAATAAAAGTAAACACCCTTGAACCCTTGTTAAAAACGTTAACGCCACGGCAGATCCTTACCAGGTAAGGGTTTCAGGGCGGTCAGGTGAAGCTTTACGGGAGTCCTGGTGAGGGCTTCCGGGATACTCGGGTGATGGGGTTCAGGGGCCGTGGTGAGGGGCTGCGGGACAGTGAGTGAGCGGGTTCAGGAGCTGCTTACAAAATACCGATCGGCGAAAGGTGAGATTTTGCGGGAACTGATGGGCCGTGCAGCCCAGCTGGACGTAAAAAGTACCTGACGGTCACCAGATCGGTGCGGTGAGCGCTTTCGGGAGAGATTTTATACCGTCTTTTCGGGGCAAATTGGGGTCTCCAAAAGCCTTCGGTGAGGCAACGCGGGAGAAAACGCGTAGTCAAGGTGAGGCTTTTCGGGGAGCCCGTCGAATTTATGCCCGAATTTTGGGCACTGGACCCCCAAGGTGAGGTTTTTCGGGAGTGCTCGCGGGCTTTGTGGCCAGGATATGGGCATCGCGGTGCAAAGGTGAGGTTTTTCGGGAGGTCGCGAAGGGGCGTTTTTGCGCCATCGAAAACCGCACCGTTGGTGGTTGGGGTGAGCGTTTCCGGGAACCGTTTGTATGTGGAAAATCCCCTCAGGTGAGGTTTTTCGGGAGGAAGTTTGCGGTTACTTACGGGAAAAGCGCCACTGAGCTTGATTGGTGAGACTGAATTCGGCGATGCTGGATCATCATTAGTGAGACTTTTCGGGAGATGCTGGCGATGAGGCAATCCGGCGAGCGCTGCTCGCATGCGATCACCAAGGTGAGGCTTTTCGGGACCTCGTTATTTCAAGCGGTACTCGATGTGTTTGCACTAAGTGTATGAAGTTATTATTGATTTTGACGGTTAGACGGATAGGTGAGGCTTTTCGGGAGCCGGGCGCGGCCGTGCTGCGGATGCGCAAGAGGAGACCGATTCCAGTCAAAGGTGAGGCTTTGCGGGAGCGTTTTGGGGCTGTATTCGGATGTGATTTGACCTGGACCACGTATTTTCGTGGCTTCAGCCGAAGCAAAGGTGAGTGTTTTCGGGGGCAGGATTCGGGGTGGGTGCCGGGTGCTCGTGTTGGCTGGGTGCCACTCGTGCAGATCGGTAGAGCGTAATACGGCGTTGGGGTCGTGCGGCGGTCGCTGCGATGCCGCGGAGAACGCCGCCCCGCTCCGGCACAGCCACGGCAGATCGCCCGTGCGTATTGCGTGTCAATACCAGGTATGGCCGGGCTCGCGTCGGTGGTTGCCAAGCGCCTCATCGATAGGGCTGGCTCGGGTGAGAGGTGCGCAGTGCTGTCGAGCTGTCCGAAGGGGTGTCGGAGCGGAGGTGATGTCCAACTGCTTGGGTGGTGATCCGGGCTGGCCTATAAGGTGGCGACCTCCTGCAACCGGTGCGTCTGTGTGCGCTGGCGCGCTTCACCATGAGTCGCAGGCGATTCAGGTTGGCCGGAACGTAACGACATGCGAGCGGTGCGTTTGTGCGCGGTGGCGCGCCTCACCATCGGGCGCTGGCGATTCAGGTTGGCCACAACGTGATGACATGCAAGCGGTGGGTGTGTGCGCACTGGAGCGCTTCACCATGAGTTGCGGCAATCGAGGGGACGCGGCGCGCAGCGGTAGGGGCCGTCGCGACATTGCTGTGCGCGTCGAGGGCGAGTTTCGCGCGCCGGAGGCGTGCGCGACGACGAGCGGATCTCGGGCAAACCCATACCAGTGCCTGGTTCCAGGGTTATTCCCTAGCATCGATGCAAGCGACCTGGCTTGTCCCGCCGTTGCCGAACCCCTCGTCTCTATCGATCACCCAGGAGTGCAAATCAAGTCGTGAATTTGTGAAAATTTTTAGGGTGAGTCGATACGGGAGCGAAAGCATTCCTTTCACGACACCCCCAGGAATGGCCCAATTTTGCCTATCCCACGACGAGCAACGACGCCCGCAACCTGGCATGAATTGCGTGAGGTGAGCATTTTCGGGAGTGAACCGAGGTGAGTCGCGGTTCGTAAACTCACTTCACCGGGAACGGTGAGAGGTCCCCTATAGACGTGCTTCACCACAGTCGGTATGCTCTCGCCAAATCCCTCCTCGACCCGACGCATGGCCACGAAGCGCGCGAAGAAGACTGATGTGGTGAGCCCCAGCTCCGCCGAATTGCGCAAAGCCGTCGAGGCGATCGCCATTCAGCCCAAGAGCGGTAAGATCACCCTCCTCACCCGAAAGCTGTTCAACGTTCTGCTCGCGGTCGCCCAGCAGGCTGACGAATCCGGCGATACGTATCGCGCGCTACTTTCGGATATTGTGGCCAACTCGGCGTTCGATTCGAACGACACCGCGCTCGTCAAGGAACACCTGAGACGGATGGTGTCGGTGCAGGTTGAATGGAGTACCGGCACCTCTAGCCAGAAGCCCGGCCGCAAGTGGGGTATCTCGACCCTGATCGCCGACGCGGAAATTCTTGAAGACCCAACCACGCGGCGCGTGTGGGTCGAATTTTCGTTTGCTCCCAAAATCAAGAAGAAGCTGCTCGACCCGGTTCAGTACGCGCGTCTCAGCCTGCAGTTCCAGAGTCAGTTGCGCAGCAGCGCGGGATTGGCGCTGTACGAAATCTGTGTGCGCTATTTGACCAATCCGAGTCACCTCACGATGCGCGAGTCATGGGAATGGTGGCGGCCGATTCTCTCCGGCACGCCTGACACGGAAGCGGGCGACGAGGCAAAGCGTGAGTACAAGTACTTCAAGCGTGACTATCTGCGCCCGGCTATTGCCGAGGTGAACGCGGTCACCAACATCTTCGTTGAGTTGATCGAGCATCGCGAAGGTCGCCGTGTCGCCGAAATCCAGTTCCGCGTGACGGAGCGCAAGCAGCCGATGCTGGCGCTCGATGAGCACCCGAATGTATTCGACAGCACGCTCGTCGACCGCATGGTCAAGATCGGCATTCCGCTCAAGGAAGCGCAGACCCTTTACGCGGATAGCGAGGAAAACCGGATTCGTGCAGCACTGCAAATGACGGAACAGCGCATGCGGAGCACGTCGTTGCCGCCGGTGCGCAGTGCGCCGGCCCTGTTCAAGGATGCGTTGAAGAAGGGTTATGCGCCGCCGGTCGAATCGCTGTCATCGGGTAGCGGTGGCAAAGCGGCCGTTGCGGCGCCGGCGGACGACCTCAAGGCGCGCTTGCTCGGCGAATACTCGGCCTATCGTCGCAAGGAAGCCCGTGCGCTCTATGAAGAGCAAGGTGAGTCTGAGCGCGAACTGGCGCGCCAGTCGTTTGAAGAAGACGAGTTGCCGGGTCTGGGTACGCACCTGCGCGACGACTGGCGCCGCCGCGGTCTGGAATCGAAGATCACAGAGACTGCGTTCTTCGACTGGCTGGCCCGCAAGACGTGGGGTGATCCGACCGACGGGGACCTGCTCGCTTTCACCTTGAGCCAATCCCGCGCCGCCTGACGAAACGGCTTTATCAGCCGCTTATTCGTACGAATGGGGCGTCATTCCTGACGCCCCATTCACGTATCACTTCTGCTGCAATATCTGCTCGATCTGCCTCAGGATGTCATCGCGTTTTTCCTTCGACAGACCCTTCAGCCGGAGTTCGATTCGGTCATCTCCGTACGACTTCAGATCCCCAACCGACACACCATCCAGCTTGATCTCGAGACGCTGCGCATAACGTTGCCGTCCCGTAGGCTTGGTACTCTCCTGCGCGCTTGCCCGACCCTTCACGATGTCGGCAACTTGGCGCGTGCTCAGATCGTCCGCCAGGATCTTGTTGATCAGCCGTAATGTGGAGTCCGATCCGCGGGCCGCGTGGTATCGGCCAACCTGGTAGGCCATGTTCGAGCCGAAGCGATCCGTTCTCGCAACCATCTCCTGCATGACCACCTCAGGCAACTTGGCAATCGACAAGGCAACTGCGACCGTCGATTCGTCCAACCCGAGATGCTCGGCCAGTTCCTTCTGGCTTTGGAAATACTTCTCGTCCAGAAAGCGCTTCCATACGACTGCGTTATCGAACACCGTCTGCGAGTCGCGCTGCACATTAAGGTCGTAGCCAAGCTTGTAGCTCTGGAGGCCGATCGGCAGGTCAATGACGATCGCCTTCACCGACTCCTTGTTCGCTTCCTTCAACGCGCGCACGCGGCGCCCGCCGTCGCTCACGAAGTACGTGCCGGGATTGTCGTAGTCAGGGATCACGTGGATCGCCTGCTGCTGTCCCTGCTTCGCCAGATTGACCGCTAGCTCTGCGATCGATGACTTCAGATAGAAATGACGCGGATTGAATGGGCTGGGCTTGATTGCCTTCAGCGCAAGTTCAATCACCTGTCCGGGACGGTAGCCATGTTCGACGCGCCATGCGTGGTAGGCGGCAGACTCGTGCAGGGTTTCCGATGTGTCGGCTTCGGCAACGACAGAAGCAGAAACTGGCTGACTGGAGCGGGCTGCGATGTCGCTCGCGTTCGGTGCATTCTGTACCAGGCCGTCGATGGCGTTAAGGCGGTCGAGGGCCGTTCGCTTTTCGCTGCTTGTCGTGTCCGGACGTGCTTGAAAGCCTTTGGCAAATTGGGAGGGTTTCATTCAGTGTCCTTTATGCGCATAAATTCAGGGGAGCAGGGCGGCGATTTCATCAGCGAACGCCCGTACTTCGGCAGCGGCCAGTTTGGCGCCGCGGTCATTCATTTGCAGCACGGTCTGCCCTAGGGCCATGGCCTGCTTATAGGCTTCGCGGGTGGGGATCTGGGTTTTGAGCAACGGAAAACCCAGTTCTTCCAGCGCGCGCTTGAGTTCGCGGGTCAGCATCCGCTTCTCTTCCGTCTTGTTGAGCAGGAAGACCGCGCGCAGGTCTTCATTCATCGCCTGGGCTTGCTGGATTAGTTTGACCAGCCCCACGCTCGACCAGTAATCGGCCGGTGACGAGGAGGTCGGGATGATGGCGACGGTCGCGGCGAGCAGGACCACGCCAGAGACTTTCTCGGTAATGGACGGCGGGCAGTCCACGACGATGATGTCATAGTCCCCCACGAACTTCTTGATTTCGCGGTGGATCTGGCCACCGAATTCGGAGAGGTTAACCACCGGAAACGGGATCCCAGTTTCGCTATCCGACGATGCGCTGGTCCAGTGAACCAGCGTGTTTTGGCCGTCTGCGTCAACCACAAGGACGCGCTTACCTTTCTCATGAAATGCAGCGCCGAGGTGCATCGCGATGGTGCTCTTCCCGACCCCGCCCTTCTGTTGAGTTACCGCGATGATTTCTGCTGCCAAACTTCACCTCCTCTTTTAGACGCTGATGGATTTTACCTTGCTGAATTTGTATTTCAATCTCTTTTGTTGAAAACGTGCGATGTATTAGCCATTCGACAGAGGTTTATGCGCATAAACAGATCTCGTTGGCCGAGCTGTGGTCTCCGGGGGCGCCTATGAATAATTGAATGCGCTACGGCTACGGCTACGGCTACGGCTACGGCTACGGCTACGAGTTGCGTTGCGAGTTGCGAGTTGCGAGTGCGAGCCAGTTCGTGAGCCGAAGCTTGGAGTCTCGCTGACGGGTATACGTTTGTACCTAAATGGGCCCTCCCGATTGGGTGGAAGGACCCCCGTCGGCGTTCGTGAGCCAGCCCCACGAACTGCGCGCTCAGACCGCGAGCGCGGCCCCTATGAGTGAACGCGGCGGATCCCATGCTAGCGGGAGCGATCGTAGAGTATCGTTTGGGGGAGAAGCGGGGCCTAGACTTTATGCGCATAAACGAACCCTAGGAGGATCGAGCACCGTCGTTTAACAGGCAGCATAGTCCGCGCCCCGATGCAGGCCAGAGCGAACTCAGCAGATGCAAGGCTGACCACTGAAGCACGTTGTCGGTCACGGCCGGCATTGGTGGACTCCCCGTCCACCTAATCGAGAAAGCGCGCATCATTCCGCAGAAAAAGATAAAAAGTGAAACCCGGTTCCCGGGCGCGTGCCCGTTCCCGGTAGCTAAACGCCCCAACCCTTCACGACGTCGGTTGATCTGCCTCGGCTTCCGCCTTCCGGGAATTCCACCCGTTCACTCAACGGGCCACGCTCGCCTGCTCGTCAGAACGTCGCCGACGCCCAAGCCATAACGAAAACAGCACCTCCTGCCGTTCGCCTCAGCGCCTTCGTGCAACCTGAGTTGGACGCTAAAATCGTCTCTCCCTATGCCCACCTGTTCAACGCAGAACGCCGTCATGATCACGATCTATCACAACCCACGCTGTTCCAAATCGCGCAGTGCATGCGAATTAATCGCCGACACCTACAACGTCGCGAACGAACCCGTCGAAATCGTCGAATACCTGAAGCAACCTCTATCGGTTGTGCAGCTGAAGGCGTTAAACGCCACGTTGGATTGCCCAGTTCGTGAGATGGTGCGTGACACAGAGGCTGTGTACAAGGAACTGGGCCTGGACGATGTAAACCTCTCTGACGATCAGTTATACGAAGCGATCGAGAAACACCCCATCTTGATGCAACGCCCGATCGTCGTACGCAATGGGCGAGCGGCAATCGGACGGCCACCCGAGATCGTCAAAGCGTTATTCGACTGAATTCGCCGCTTGTATTCGCTGCTTGTATCGCCTGACCGCTTAGCCCACCGAAGCACACCGCAACAAAAGCGCGCGGCATCGAAACAACAACGTCGTCGCATACG
>JBEKNG010000094.1:0-11550 GCA_049523075.1 Paraburkholderia sp. | reverse complement strand
CTACGACGTGGTGATCTCGAGCAGCCACGCGGTCGCCAAGGGCGTGCTGACCGGCCCCGATCAGGTGCATATCAGCTACGTGCATTCGCCGATCCGTTATGCATGGGACCTGCAGCATCAGTACCTGCAGCAGTCGAAGCTGACCAATGGCCCGAAATCCGCCCTGGCGCGGCTGATTCTTCACTACATCCGCAACTGGGATATCCGCACCTCGAATTCGGTCGACGCATTTGTCGCCAACTCGGAATTTATCGCGCGGCGCATCAAAAAGGTGTATCAGCGCGAAGCACAGGTCATCTTCCCGCCGGTCGACGTCGACGCCTTCGTGCTCAACGAGCAGAAGGAAGATTTCTATCTGACCGCCTCGCGGATGGTGCCGTACAAAAAGATCGACCTGATCGTCGAGGCGTTTGCACGGATGCCGCAGCGGCGGCTGGTCGTCATCGGCGACGGCCCTGACATGCAGAAGATTCGCGCGAAGGCGACGCCCAATGTCGAGATCATGGGCTATCAACCGTTCAAGGTCCTGCAGGACAGGATGCAGCGCGCGAAGGCGTTTGTGTTCGCCGCCGAGGAGGACTTCGGCATCTCGGTGGTCGAGGCCCAGGCGTGTGGCACGCCGGTGATCGCCTACGGCAAGGGCGGCGCGCTCGAAACAGTGCGCGATCTGTCCAGCGCGCGGCCGACCGGGATGTTTTTCGACGAACAGCGCGCCGAATCGATCATCGCCGCCGTCGAGGATTTCGACGCGCACGCGAGCCGTTTTGTCGCCGCCGATTGCCGCGCCAACGCGGAGCGCTTCTCGGCCGCGCATTTCCGCGAGCGTTTCTTTGCACATGTGCGCGCTGCGGTGCCGGCCTTGCAGGGCGCCGCGCTGCCGGCCTATGAACCGTATGTGGGGGCGCCCGCCGCCGCGAGCGGGACCACGCAAACGCCACGTGTGCTGGCGATCGATCAGAGCGGGGTCCTCGGTGGCGCTGAACTGTCGCTACTCGAGATTGTGAAGGCGCTGCGTGCGCGCATCGAAGTCGTGTTGTTCGACGATGGACCATTTCACACGGCGCTCAATACAGCTGGCGTGAACGTACGCGTACTCGACTCCGGCGCGCTGCGCGAGGTCCGCAAACAGGGCGGCACGCCGCCCCTCGGACAGGCGCTCAAAGGCGTGGCCGGGCTCGTGCGCGCCACCGTGGCACGTGCGCGTCATGCTGATGTGATCTATGCAAACACGCAGCGCGCCATGGTGATCGGCGCACTGGCGGGGCGGCTTGCGCGGCGCCCGGTGGTGTGGCATCTGCGCGATATCGTGAGCGCCGAGCATTTCGGCCGCAAGCAGTTGCGGATCATCAAATGGTGCGCGAAGCTCGGCCTCGCGCATGTGATCGCGAATTCGGCCGCGTCGGCGCGCGCGTTTGCCGAGCTGACCCATTTCGATGAAAGACGCATTGACGTCGTTTTCAACGGCATTGCCGCGGCTCCTTTCGACGCCTTGCGCAAGGTGCCGGTTGCGACGTTGCGCGCGCGCCTGAAGCTGCCGCGGGACGCTTTTCTCGTCGGCTCGTTCAGCCGGCTGGCGCGCTGGAAAGGGCAGCATGTGCTGCTTGAGGCGATGGTCCTCGATCCGGATATGCATGCGGTGCTGGTAGGGGCGCCTCTGTTCGGCGAGGATGCTTACGAGGCGGAGTTGCGGGCGTTCGTCGCGAGCCATGGCCTCGCCGGGCGGGTGCATTTTCTGGGCTTCCAGCACGATATTGCGGCCTGTATGTGCGCGGTCGATGCGGTCGCGCATACGTCGATCACACCGGAGCCGTTCGGCCGCGTGATCGTCGAGGGGATGCTGGCGCAGCGGCCGGTGGTGGCCGCACGGGCCGGCGGCGTACTCGAAATCGTCGAAGATGGCGTCAACGGTGTGCTGTGCGCGCCCGGTGACGCGCGTGCGCTGGCTGATGTGCTGGCCGTGTTGCGCGGCGATACGGAGCGGCGTGAACGGCTGGTCAGGAACGGGTATCAGACCGCGGTAGGGAGGTTCGGTACCGCGGCTTATGTGGCGGGGGTCGAGCGGATTCTAAAGGATGTGGCGGGGGGAGGTAAGAAGACACGATAGGCGGTGGCGCGAAAGGCTGAAAACACGAAGTAGAAGCACGCTGCACAGAGCGAAGGGCCGCAGCGCGCCGGATCAACAATCCGGACAGCGCTGCGGCCCTTTACGTTTGCGCTACGGCGTTGTGAGTGCCACGTGAGAGTCGCCGCCTGCGGTTTTAAGCGTCAGGCGGTGGCCGTCATCACTCATGCACGCGCGGCTGCAACTCTGCCTTTGTTTTTAGGCTTAAGACTCGCTGACCACTTCATCGCCGGTAATTCGACCAGTCGATAAAACACGTAAGCAACTGGCACAGCAACCAGCATGAAACCAAACGAAGGCCAGATCGACAACTGCAGCATCGAGCGATACAGCAGCGACGACAGCAGCACAAAGATCGGCAGATGAATCAGATAGAGCGAGAAACTGAAGTCGCCGAAGCGCGACAGCACACGCGCAACCGGCGTCTCAACCGCGCGCCGCTCAAGCGCCTTGTACAGGTAGAACGCGAAGCCCAGCGCCCAGAGCTGGAACGCGCCGTACTGGCCGAAATGAAACGCCACGCAACCGAGCGCCACGAGCACCGCCGCCACCATATAGAGCCCGTTCGAAGCAGACCGCGTGTCGTTCACCGAGGCCTTCTGTGCCCGTGCATCGGCGATCCACGCGCCAAGCGTCCACGAAAACCAGTACGAGGTGAAGAACTGCAGGTCGTGACGCTCCAGCACGTAGGCCGACGCAATATTGACGAGCGCCACGAGCGCGAGCAGCGGCGCCATCCCAAGCCTGCGGCGCAGCGCGAACAGCAGCGGATAGATCGCGTAGAACTGTACTTCGAGCGACAAGGTCCACAGCGCGCCGTTCGATCCATACGTTTTGCCCGCCACGCCTTGCAGCGAGAGCAGATTGACGAGAAACGCATGCAGGCCGATCTCGCGCAGCTTGTGATTGACGGGTGGCAACTGCAAACTGCACCAGTCGAGCGCGAACGTCAGCAGCAGCGCAGCGAGCAGGACCGGATAGATCCGCGCAAAGCGACGTGCCCAGAAATTGGCCACGTCGAGCCGGTAGTTCGGGTCTCGTACGAGACGAAGCGCGCTGCCACGATGAATGCAATACCCGCTGATCACGAAGAAGATCGGTACGCCCGCCGAGCCCCATACGATCGGCAGCGTCAGATAAGCCACGATCGAGCTGAAACTCAGCGCATGGCCCACGCTGTGATGAAAACTCTCCATGCCCACCCAGGCGACCTGGCGGCAATGAAAATAGGCGACCAGCAGCGCGGCAAAGCCGCGCATCGCATCGATGACGTGTTCCTTACCGGCGCTTTCCACGCGCGCGTCGCGCTGCGGGTGAGCCGAAAAGGGCAGGGATGCACCGGTGGCATCGAATGCTGAATCGCTCATGCGCGGTCCTTTTCCATACGAGTAAGTGGACTGACAGTGGACTAATGCCAGCGCGCCGTGACGGCAAATGCGCGGCAATACGCACCCACAGCCGCACGCACATCCTAGAACACCGCCAGATCAAAAAAATGGATTAAAAAATGGTGTTTCTGGAGGTGAAAAATTAAATGTGTTTCTATTTGTAATCAAGTGCGAGATCAGTTTGCAGGGCAATTATTTGCCGATTTTTTCATGATAGTTTGATAGCTGATTCTTCAGACCAGAGGTGGAGTCATGAACCTGCATGTGTTCGCCGGCATCGCCGTGCTTCTGATCCTTATCGCGGCGTCCGCTTATCGCGAGGCGCTTCGCAACGAGCCGATCGGCCGCTTCCGGATGACCCGGGGCAAGCTGCCGCCGGCCGACGAAAACGAGGAAGGTGCTGTCTAGCGCCCCGCCGATGCAGTGACTGATCCGTAAAATTTACGGAGACGGGTCTGCTTCGGCTGTAATTGTTTCCTATGCCGCCACGTAATGTTCGTAATGTGGCCGGATACATTATTTTTTCATACGAATAACTTTAATTTTGGTGAAACGTGAATTAGATTTCAACGACGCTTTCAACCAATCCATTCGGTGCCTGTCTGGCGAACCGCACACATTCATCAACCGATGTGGGAATGCATACCATGCTGAAAGTCACCAAAGCCGTCTTTCCCGTAGCAGGTCTCGGGACGCGGTTCCTGCCGGCCACCAAGGCGAGCCCCAAGGAAATGCTGCCCATCGTCGACAAGCCACTGATCCAGTACGCCGTGGAAGAGGCAATTGCGGCCGGCATCACCGAGATGATCTTTGTCACGGGCCGCAGCAAGCGCGCGATTGAAGACCACTTCGACAAATCGTACGAGATCGAAGCCGAGCTCGAAGCGCGCGGCAAGGAACAACTGCTGGAATTGGTACGCGGCATCAAACCGTCCAATGTCGACTGTTTTTATGTGCGTCAGGCAACGGCGCTCGGCCTCGGCCACGCCGTGCTATGCGCGGAGAAACTGGTGGGCGACAGCCCGTTCGCGGTGATTCTCGCCGACGATCTGCTGCACAGCACGCAGCCGGTAATGAAGCAGCTGGTGGACGTGTTCAACCACTATCACAGCTCGGTGATCGGCGTGGAAACCATTGCGCGCGAGGACAGCCGCTCGTACGGTGTGGTGGACGGCCGCGAGTGGGAAGAGGACGTGATCAAGCTGTCCGGCATCATCGAAAAGCCGGCACCGGACAAGGCGCCGTCGAATCTCGGCGTGGTAGGCCGCTATGTGCTGATGCCGACCATCTTCAAGCATATCCGCGCGCTGAAACCCGGTGCCGGCGGCGAATTGCAGTTGACCGACGCGGTGCAGTCCTTGCTCTCGGAAGAGCAGGTGCTGGCGTATCGCTACTTCGGCACGCGTTTCGATTGCGGCAGCAAACTCGGCTATCTGAAGGCAACCGTCGAGTTCGCGCTACGCCATCCGGAGGTGAAGGCGGAGTTCGAGGAGTATTTGCAGAGCTACCTGCCGCTTCATCTCACGGCTGCAGCGGCGTGAAGGAACCGGCGGAACCGGCGCAGCCGGCGAGAAGGCCGCGCACGTCGTCATCGGTGGTTTCGCCAAAATCCTGGTAGAACTGACCGACGCTGAAGAATACCCGTGGCGTCAGCGCGCAGATGAACTCATCGGCGGCATCGCCGAGCCGTAGTGCGCCATCTGCCGGTGCCACCGGGAGTGCGACGACGATCCGCGCCGGGGAACGGCTGCGCAACGCGCGCAGCGCCGCTAGCAGGGTCGCCCCGGTCGCCATGCCGTCGTCGACCACAATCGCAATTCGCCCTTCAACGGGTAGTGCCGGCCTCTGTTCCCGGTAGAGCGTTTCGCGCCGCGCAAGTTCGTCCTGCGCGTCGGCGAGCACGTGTTCGAATTGCGCCTCGGACACGCCGGTTTCGCGCATGAGCCGTCGATCGACGTACAGCGCGCCGCCGGACGCGATGGCGCCCATCGCCAGTTCCGCTTGCCACGGCACGCCTAGCTTGCGCACCAGCAGGACATCGAGCGGCGCGTGCAGCGCTGCTGCGACTTCAAAACCGACCGGCACGCCGCCACGCGGCAGCGCAAGCACGATCACGTCCTCACGCTGCGCATAGCTTTGCAGATGCCGCGCAAGCGCGCGGCCCGCTGCTGCACGGTTGAGGAAAATGCGTTCCATGGTCGGCCACGTCGCGGGTGACCTTGATAGTGTGCCACGTGGCCGCCGCACCGAATCGCAACCCAATAAAAAAACGGGCACCGCGATTAACGCGGCGCCCGTCCTTGCACCACCTGGCTAAAATCTGCCGGCGTCAGTCCTTCTTCACCTCGAGCCGGAACTTATGCAGCAACGGTTCCGTATAGCCGCTCGGCTGCTCGCGTCCTTCGAACACGAGTGCCTGGGCCGCCTTGAACGCGATCGTGTCGAAGCCCGGTGCCATCGGCTTGTAGTGCGGATCGCCGGCGTTCTGCTCGTCCACCACCTTGGCCATGCGCTTGAACGTCTCTTCCACCAGTTCGCGCGTCACCACACCGTGCTGGAGCCAGTTGGCAATGTGCTGGCTGGAGATACGCAGCGTCGCACGGTCTTCCATCAACCCGACGTTGTGGATGTCCGGCACCTTCGAGCAGCCGACGCCCTGATCGATCCAGCGCACCACATAGCCGAGAATGCCCTGTGCGTTGTTTTCGATTTCCTGGCGGATTTCGTCATCGCTCCATTTGGCGGCTTCGACCACCGGAATCGTCAGCAGGCCGTCCAGCAGTTCGTCGCGCACGCTGGCCAGATCGATCTTCTCCAGCTCTTTCTGCACGGCCTGCACGTCGACCTGGTGATAGTGCAGGGCGTGCAGTGTGGCAGCGGTCGGCGAGGGCACCCACGCCGTATTCGCGCCGGCCTTCGGATGCGCGATCTTCTGCTCGAGCATGGCATGCATCAGATCCGGCATGGCCCACATGCCCTTGCCGACCTGCGCACGGCCACGCAGCCCCGCGGCGAGACCCACCAGCACGTTGCTGCGCTCGTAGGCGCTGATCCACGCGGCCGACTTCATGTCGCCCTTGCGCAGCATCGGGCCGGCCTGCATGGCAGTGTGCATCTCGTCGCCGGTGCGGTCGAGGAAACCCGTGTTGATGAACGCGACCCGTGCCGAGGCCTGGGCGATACACGCAGCGAGGTTCACGCTGGTGCGGCGCTCCTCGTCCATGATGCCGATCTTGATCGCGTTGCGGGGGAGGCCGAGCAGGTCTTCGACGCGAGCAAACAGTTCGCTCGCAAACGCCACTTCGGCCGGGCCGTGCATTTTCGGCTTCACGATGTAGACCGAGCCGGTGCGCGAATTGAGCTTGTGCTTGCGGTCGTGCAGCGCGCACAGCGTGGTTATCACCGCATCAAGAATGCCTTCCGGAATCTCGTGGCCGTCTTTCGTCAGCACCGACGGGTTGGTCATCAGATGACCGACGTTGCGGATGAACAGCAGCGAGCGGCCATGCAGCTTCACCTTCGAGCCATCTGCACCGGTGTATTCGCGATCGGCGTTCAGACGGCGCGTGAAGGTCTTGCCGTTCTTCGTGACCTCTTCGGTCAGCGTGCCGTTCATCAGGCCGAGCCAGTTGCGGTAGAGCTGGACCTTGTCGTCCGCATCGACGGCCGCGACCGAGTCCTCGCAGTCGATGATGGTGCTCACCGCTGCTTCCACCAGCACGTCCTTGACGTGCGCCGCATCGGTCTTGCCGATCGAATCGTTGGCGTCGATCTGGATTTCGAAGTGCAGGCCGTTGTGCTTGAGCAGCACGGCGTGCGGCGCGGCCGCTTCACCCTGATAGCCGATGAATTGCGCCGGGTTTTTCAGCGCGGTGCTGCCGCTTTTCAGGGTGACAACCAGCTTGCCGCCTTCGATGCCATAACGCGTGGCGTCGACATGCGAGCCGCTGGCAAGCGGCGCGGCTTCGTCGAGGAAAGCACGGGCACGGGCGATCACGCGCGCGCCACGCACCGGATTGAAGGCGCCTTTCTTCTCTGCGCCACCGGTCTCGGGAATCGCATCGGTGCCGTACAGCGCGTCGTACAGGCTACCCCAGCGCGCATTGGCGGCGTTCAGGGCATAGCGCTGGTTCGACAGCGGCACGACGAGCTGCGGGCCGGCCTGCTCGGCGATCTCGCGGTCCACCTGGTCGGTGGTGGCCTTGACGCTGGCCGGTACCGGCACGAGATAGCCGATGCTTTCGAGAAAGCGCCGGTAAGCGGGCAGATCGCGCACCGGGCCGGGATGGGCGCGATGCCACTGATCGAGCTCGGTCTGCAGGCGGTCACGCTCGGCCAGCAGGGCGCGGTTTTTCGGGGCGAGGTCGTGCACCAGCGCATCGAACCCCGCCCAGAAGGCGGCGCTGTCCACGCCGGTACCCGGCAGGGCTTCCTGTTCGACAAACTGGTCGAGAATCGCGGCTACCTGCAGTCCGCTTCGCTTGGTCATCTGAGTCATGGACTGCTCCATCTGATTGGGCTGCGCCGGTGCGGGGTCACCGGCCTGTTGCCTGGTTTGCTTCGTTTGCTTCACTACCGGCTACTGTGCTGTGGTCGGTCGGTCTGCCTGGGTTGAGGGTCGAGCTTAACCGTTGAGTGCGGCGGCGCCGGCCTTGGCGATCTGCGCGTCCTGATCCGCCTTTACGCCGGACACGCCGACTGCGCCGACCACCTGGCCGTCGACGATCACCGGCACGGCGCCTTCGAGCGTGCCTGCGAGCGGCGCGCTCAGGAAGGCAGTGCGCCCACCGTTGATCATGTCTTCATACACTTTCGATTCGCGCCGGCCGAGCGCGGCGGTGCGGGCTTTCTCGGGGGCGATGTAGGCGCCGACCGGCGCGCAGCCGTCGAGGCGCAACAGGCTCAGCAGATGGCCACCATCATCGGTCACCGCGATGGTGACGGCCCACTGGTTCTTTTCGGCTTCGGCGCGCGCGGCGGCGAGAATCTTCGTCGTTTCGGCAACGGTCAATACGGCTTTCGTCAGCATAATGAATTTCCTTTTGGTTACAGGTTCGGGCTGGGGCAGGTGCGACCTCGTGGTGCGGATACGCGCTCTGCCGAATCGCCCGGTAGGTCATGGTTGGTCTTGACGCAAAAGTGGCGTCATATACCGGTTGGTTGGGCCGGTTGAGCGCCGTGAGTCGTGCCAGACTGGAACTTGCTTTCCGGCTGCATGCGCGATGCAAGTACTGCGCCGAGCGCCATCAGCGCCATGCTGATCATGAACGGCAACTCCCAGTTGCCGAAGCGATCGATCAGCAAGCCCGACAACACGGGTGAAATAATCGCGGCGAGGGCCGAACCCATGTTCATCATGCCACTCGCGATGCCGGAGTGTTCCGGCGCGATGTCGAGCGGAATGGCCCACATCGGTCCGATCGTCATCTCCGAGAAGAAAAAGCCAGCGGCAAGACACATCATTGACAGGTACAGGTTGCGCGTGAAGATCATCGGTACCAGAGAGGCGAGTGTCAGCACCATGCAGGTCGACACCATCCGGCTACGTGCGCGCGTCAGGCTACGGGTACGCTTGAAGATCTTGTCGGTCACCAGTCCGCCAAGCGTGTCACCCACTACGCCCGCGAAGAAGACGGTCGAGGCAAACAGTGCAGACTTCGCGAGAGCGAGGTGGTAGCTGTGGAGGAAGTACTGGGGAATCCAGCTGAGGAAGAGCCACAACGTCCAGCCGTAGCAAAAGTAGACGATCGTGACGGGCATCATGCGCCTGAAGAGCCGCCCCCAGGGGACGTGGGTGGCTCTCGGCTTCGGCGTGGGCAGAACGTCGAGTTCGGCGCGGGTGATGCGCGGGTGATCCACCGGACGCTCGGTAAAGGTCAGCGCCCAGATTGCGACCCAGACGAGGCTCATTACGCCGCTGATGTAGAACGCCTCGCGCCATCCCCAGCGCACCATGACGAGAACGATAATTGCCGGCGCGATCGCATTGCCGACGCGCGACGCGGCGTGCGTGAGGCCCTGTGCAAAGCCGCGCTTTTCCTTCGCTACCCAGCGCGACATGGCTGTGGTCGTGGCGGGAAAGGTCGCCCCCTCGCCGAACCCGAGCAGTAGACGCGCGAAGATCAACGACGTCAGGCCGGTTGCGAAACCGGTCAGCATGGTAGCCAGTGCCCAGAGCCCACCACAGAAGATTAGCGTGCGTTTCGCACCGAACCGGTCGCTAATCCAGCCGCCGATGATCTGAAACAGGAGATAGGGATAGGCGAACGCCGAGAAAACCAGCCCGACCTCCGTGTGAGAAAGATTGAATTCCTTGCCGAAACCGACCGCCGCCGTACTGACGTTGACGCGGTCGAGATATGTGATGAAATACATGACGCATAGCATCACGAGCACAACGCTGGTCGCGCGGGGCGCACGAAACCGCTTCATTATCTGTCTCCGTTGCTTTCTGTCGGTACGCCGAAGTTAATGGCGAACCGGGTGTAGCTTGATGAGCTTCGCTCACGAGCGTGACGCTGCGGCCGCTATGGCCTGTGCGTAGCTCTGTCTGAATCTGACGATCCAGATACGCGATGCCTGGGCATGGTGCGTGACAGAAGCGCACCATGCCTTCGACTGCGGATGCCATTGGAAACGGCCGACGGGAGCTGCCACCTCCCGTGACACGTCAAGAGCTCGATCAGGCGGCCGCTTTGAGCGGGTTCGCCTTCTTCTGCGCAGTCAGCGAAGCCATAGCCGCCGGCAGTCCGCTTGCAGCGAGTGGCACGCCGGCAAGCTTGAGGCCCATCTCGACACCAGCGAGCGTCGCCATCAACGTGAGATCGTTGCAGTCGCCAAGATGGCCGATACGGAACATGCGGCCCTTCAATTTGCCTAGGCCCGTGCCGAGTGACATATCGAAGTGTTCGTAGATCGTCTTGCGCACTGCGTCCGCGTCGATGCCTTCCGGCGTCATCACACCCGTCAGTACCGGCGAGTACACAGCGGGATCGACGCACTGGACTTCGAGTCCCCACGCGCGGACCGCACTGCGGCAGGCTTCGGCGAGTCGCTCGTGACGTGCGAATACGTTGTCCAGGCCCTCTTCGAGGATCATGTCGAGCGCTTCCGACAAGCCGTACAACAGATTCGTGTTCGGCGTGTACGGCCAATATCCGCTCTTGTTCATCTCGACGATCTCCGTCCAGCCCCAGAAAGCGCGCGGCAGTTTGGCCGTCTTGCTGGCTTCGATTGCCTTCGGCGACAACGCGTTGAAGCTGATCCCGGGCGGCAGCATCAAGCCCTTTTGCGAACCGGAGACGGTGACGTCAACGCCCCATTCGTCATGCCGATAGTCGGCGGATGCGAGGCCGGAGATCGTATCGACCAGCAGTAACGCCGGGTGACCGGCCGCGTCGATCGCGCGCCGAACCGCAGCGATGTTCGACGTGACGCCGGTCGACGTTTCGTTGTGCACCACGCACACCGCCTTGATCGAACGCTGAGTGTCGGCGCGCAGACGCTCTTCGATCCGTTGCGCGTCCACACCACGCCGCCACCCTTCGATACCCGGCAGGCCGAGGAACTCAGGCTTTAGCCCAAGACCTTCTGCCATCTTTTTCCACAGCGTCGCGAAGTGGCCCGTTTCATACATCAGCACCGTGTCACCGGGGCTGAGCGTGTTCGCCAATGCCGCTTCCCATGCCCCCGTTCCCGACGCCGGATAGATCACGACCGGATGTTGCGTCTTGAAGATCTTCTTGATGCCCTCCAGAACTTTCAGCCCGAGCTCGGCAAATTCCGGGCCGCGGTGATCGATGGTGGGATAGCTGATCGCCCGGAGGATGCGGTCGGGTACCGGGCTGGGGCCGGGGATCTGCAGAAAGTGGCGGCCTGCGGGGTGAAAGTCGAGTTTAAGCATGCGTCTTCTCAAGTTGAATTTTGAATACAAAAAACTTTATCACTCGATTTGGAGAAATGGAAGCACAAGTTGATGCGACAGCAAGCCGCAAACAATAAGGAAGGGCGAGAGCGCGCCGTGTCGGGCGCGGTACAACT
>JBEKNG010000093.1:0-11560 GCA_049523075.1 Paraburkholderia sp. | reverse complement strand
CGTCGCAGTCGACGGCATATTTGGCAACTCAATTCCTGCATGATTTATGCAGACCTTCCTTAGACAATTCTCAGGATAGAATCGGGGGGCGAGACATAGCCGCGAGGCAACTTGTGCCCGTGGCCAGCTAAAAAATCACCAACTGAAATCTGCTGATGAACGGAAGCCCTGTACGTGAGCCGACTACATCGACCCGCGGAGCGAAGAAGAGGCGCAAACGTTTCACAAGCCCCCCAGCGTTACGACATACAGGCGATTTCATCGTCAGAGGGATGGCTCGACGGTTGAGTAGAAGAACTTACCAATCGCATTCAAGTTTCTTCCACGTGTGCCGTAAGCTTGTTTTGTGGAGTAAAGAAACGATCCAGGATGTAACAACGTTGAGACACAGCCCTCCCTCCTGACGGCTTTCGCCTGCTTTCAATATGCCCTCGGGTCTAAACTTGCGCCAACCGCCATCGAAGATGCTACTTCTCGTAGCGTTGGCTTTTGCCTTCGTATGCCTGCATGCGATCGCTCTGCTCGTCTTTCGATCGCAGGCGACGCTTGTCACTTATGCGTTCCTACTGTTGTGTCCAACGTTCGCAATCGCGGCCTGTGGTTGGCGTGCGACGAAGGTCGAGCGGAAGTCTCGCACAACGTGGATTCTCCTTGGCGCCGGAATGTTGATTTGGCTGTGCGGCATGATCCTGAGCGCTTGGGAGGATTTGTTTCAACGCATTCCAGTCAGCGTCGCATGGTTTTCGGACGTCTGTTTTTTCCTCTTTGACGCGCCGATTCTGCTGGCGATCTCGTCGGTCTCGGCCGAGCAGTCGGTGCCGTTCTTTGTCTGGATGGACGGATTCCAGGCGCTGCTGACCGGCTACCTGACCTACGTCACCATCTTCTCCGTGACGCCGTTTTCGGGCAGCACGCTCGTGCCTGTTTCGATCTCCGTATTGCTGCTGACTTACAAGGTTGAAAACGTGATCCTTGCGGCGGCATCCACATTGCGCCTGCTGGCTCAACCGCGTGGAAACGAGCGGCGATTCTATGAGATTCTCTGCGCCTTCCTGGCTGCGTTCGCCTTGATGGCATGGATCTACAACGACTGGGCGGTCACGACCGATGAGCACGACCTGATGGACCTGATGGTCGACATACCGTTTCTCTTTCTGGCCGTGGCGACGATGGCTCCCTGGGCGCCCCGGAATCAACCGGCGCAGCCCGAGCAGAAGAAGAGTCTGGCGCTATTCGTCGAAAATATCAGCCCCATTTTCTACACAGTCGCGCTGTTGGCGCTCAGCATGTCAGTCATGCGCCAGCATTTCTATTCGGGCGTAGTCGGCGTCTTTACCGCGCTGGTCGTGTACGGTATCCGCATGACCATTTTGCAGGACCGGCATCTTCGGGTTCAGCACGAGTTGCACGTGGCCCGCGACCGCCTGGAAGCGATGGCGTTGACGGATGCATTGACCAATGCCGCCAATCGCCGCTGCTTTGATCAGACGCTCGTCCTCGAATGGAATCGCGCGGTCCGCAATCAGCAGCCGCTGGCGTTGATCCTTGTGGATATCGACTACTTCAAGAGGCTCAATGACCGTTACGGTCATCCGGCCGGCGACAAGTGCCTCGTTGCGATCGCCGCAGCGCTCCAATCGACGTTGCCGCGCAGCGGCGATCTGCTCGCACGCTATGGCGGCGAAGAGTTCGCTGCCATCCTTCCCGCAACGGATGACGCTGGCGCGCGCGTGGTCGCGAAACGAATGCAGGCAGCGGTGGGCTCACTCAACATCAGAAGTCGGACCCCGACAGGGCCGATCGTCACGGTCAGCATTGGCATTGCCGTTTTCGAATCTTCGCACGCGGACGCGGCCGAGATCGTCGAGGCGGCGGACCGGGCACTTTATCGCGCGAAAGAACGCGGGCGTAATCGGGTCGAGTCGATTGCACAGCGCGATCACCTGAGGGAGCGGCTCTGTTAGCGCCGATGTCGTACTCATCATGACGCGGGGCAGGCGACGAACCAGGGGTTAGCCCCTATCAGGCATTTGATGTCGTGGTCGATGTTCAGCCACGCGTGTTGTCGAATCAGGAGGTCATGACCGGGCAAACGCGTCAGGCAGCAGTAACCTCCTGCCGACGAATCGGCGACGCACGTTTCGCCCGCGCTTGGGCCGGATTCGCTCGCTGCATTCAAAGCGGATCGCCAGATGCAACCGAATATCGAATTGACCATGATGCGGGTAACCGATGAGCGAAACGTATTCTCATTTATTACCTGGCGTAAGCAGCGCGTTTCAGCCTATCTTGTCTGTTGCTCATCAGGCGCCCGTCGGCTACGAGGCATTGCTGCGCTCAACAAAAAACGGCAGGGTTTGTTCGCCTGCGGAAGCCCTCCGGCGGGCTGCGCTTATCCAGCGTAGCGGCGAATTCGAGCGCGAATGCGTACGATCGCATGCGGCTCAATTCGCGCGGTTCGCCGAGGACGAAAGTGTCCTGTTCGTTAATGTGCAGCCCGAAGTCCTCACCCATCCGGTTCACGGCCCGGGTCTCATTTCGGACATCCTTAGTTTCGGCATGCTGCCAGCGCGTGTCGCAATCGAGATTCTGGAGACTCCGCTGCCACGCAGTCGAACGCTTGTTGATACAGTCGACCAGTTGCGGCGGAAAGGATTCCTCATCGCCCTCGATGATTTTGGCGCTGGCGAGACCAACCTGAGCCGAGTATGGGATCTACGGCCCGACGTGGTTAAACTCGATCGTGAACTGGTTCGGCAAGCGGCAACGAGTCGTCGCAATGCACGCAGTCTCTTGCGGCTGGTTGAGTTATTGCACGAAATTGGCACGCTGGTGGCTGTCGAGGGCGTGGAAACGGAGACGGAAGCGCTACTGTGCCTCGATTGCGACGCCGACTTCGCACAAGGCTACTACTTCGGAAGGCCAGCGCCGCTCACCGACTCAAGCCAACGGAGATTATCCGGTAACGAAGATTTACTGAACCACTTTCATCGCAGCGACCGGATTGAGCCTATTGCCGACCTGGTGGGTCTGCAGCCCTATCGGCAAGCGTTTCAGGAGGCAGCTACGCGCTTTCTTGGACTGCCTTTGTCGATTCGCATGTTCCTGCTTGATCAAAATGGCGCGCAGATCGGCGCGCCTGTGGAGTCAAATGATCATCCGTTGCGCAAGCAAGCGAGGTTCGCTTTACTGACCCGGGGCGTAGGCGCCAACTGGTCAAAGCGGCCGTATTTCAGAGACGCAGTCAGTCATCCCGGCGAGACCGTTTTAAGTGAACCTTATGTCACCTCGAGCTCCATGAATCTGTGTGTGACGCTTGCGATGTGTGCTGTTAGCGACGTAGAAAGGTACGTCATTTGCGGAGATGTTCTCTTTGAGGAGTTAGGAAGCCGTTGATAGATTGCCGGGACGTTGTCCCGGATGATCCGTAAAAAGTCATACAGGTCACCACCAGCGCGCGTCCTGGAAAAGGCGCGACTATGGATTTTTTCTGTCACCCAAGACGATTTTGTGGATATTGGCCGGATACACCCAGTCGCGCGCCTGGCGCTCGATGAGATCCATAAATGCTGGGGGACCACTGCAGTAGATCTGAGTGTCCGCATGTGCCGGGCTCACCGCGTGAGAAGTTGCCTGCTCCAATTGCGCAGCATCGAGGCCAAAATGGTGATAGACCCGGCCTTCGCTTTTAAGCGCGTCAAGTTCTTCCCGAAAGACTGCACGTTCAGGTGATCGAGCGAAGTTGTGCAGCTCGAATTTGTGACCTGCCAGGTCAAGCCGTTTCGCGATTCCCGCGATCGATGCAGCGCCAACGCCTCCAGCAAAAAGTATCGATTGTGTGCGACCGTCTAAAATAACCGTAGGACTCCGTGGCGTTACGATAAATGCCTCGTCTCCTTGACTCAACGAGATGTCAGCCGCCTCTCTGTCCGTGTCGCCATCATCTTGTCTTACGCCGATTACATATGCATGCGGCCGAGACTTAAAACAGCACAGAGGATATGTTCTTTCCTTGTAGATGACGCTGTCGAGAACAAGTGTGACACACGCTCCATCGTCAAACGACGGAAGCTCGGATCGGGACCTGGTTTGAAGTTCAACGGCGTGATAACTCTCGGCGAGTTGCCATTTCCGTGTAACGATGACTGAGAGGAGGTTGTCGTGCATGTCTTCTCCAATAGGACCTTCGTCTTCCGAAATCGGGAGTTCGCCGGTGTATGGATTGCATGAGATGGCCGGTCCAGGAAACTGTTGGCACGACCGCGAAATGTCAGATTCAGGTTAGGGCGGAAGAGATCCACCAGCAAGGCGTTCAACGCGAATACCACGTATATAACTATGCTGATAAAGGGTGGCCCCTGGCTCAGTGCCGAAAGTGGTCCTGCTGGTCGAACTAACGAATGTTTGCCGCCAGCATGGTGTCTGGCCCCTCAGCTCCCCAACTTGTTCGGATCTCGCCAGGCCCGCTCAAACGGCAACCGCCACGCACGCGGCGCGACTAGCTGATGAATAGCATTCGGTCCCCACGATCCCGGAGAATAGAACCGAACCGGCGGAGGAGATTCAATCAACGCGCTCGACACTTGCCACAACCGCTCGATACCCTCAGCGGTTGTGAATAGCGTCCGATCACCCCGCATGGCATCAAGAATCAACCTCTCATACGCTTCAAGCACATCGCCAATCATCCCAGTGTCATGCATAGCGAATTGCAAGCTCAGTTTGTCCAGCCGCATACCAGGACCTGGGCGCTTTCCATAAAACGAGAGCGACATCTTCGACGCGTCCGCCAAATCAAAAGTCAGATGGTCCGGCCCTTGGGAACCGACGCCCGATCCCGCTGGAAACATACTCTTCGGCGGCTCGCGGAATGCGATTGAAATAATTCGTTGTCCTTCAGCAAGACGCTTCCCGGTACGGAGGTAAAACGGCACGCCGGCCCAACGCCAGTTGTCGATGGAGCACTTCAAGGCAATAAAGGTTTCCGTTTCCGACTCCGGGCTGACACCGTCCTCGGATCGATAACCGTTGTACTGCCCTCGGACGACGTCGCCCGGTTGGATTGGCAGCATACTGCGAAAGACCTTGTTCTTCTCCTCGCTGATCGGAGCTGGCTCGAGAGACGTCGGTGGCTCCATCGCCATAAAAGCGAGAATCTGGAACAGATGCGTGACCACCATGTCGCGAAACGCCCCGGTCTGCTCATAGAATCCCGCGCGCTTACCGAGCCCCAGCGTTTCCGGAACGTCGATCTGAACGTGATCAATAAAGTTGCGATTCCAGATAGGTTCGAAAAGGCCATTCGCAAAGCGGAACGCAAGAATGTTTTGCGCCGGCTCTTTCCCAAGAAAGTGGTCAATGCGGAAAATCTGCTCTTCCTCGAATACTTCGTGAAGCCTGGCATTCAATGACACTGAGCTCGCCAGATCGGTGCCAAAGGGCTTTTCCATGATGATCCGGGAGCGCTCGACGAGGCCTGCTTCCTTGAGCATACCGACCGCGGATAAGGCCGCGTTCGGCGGTACGCTCAGATAGTGCAGCCGTCGGCACTCCCCGTCGAAGGTCTGCTCGGCTCTTTCAACCGCGACCTTAAGCGCCTGCGCACCTGCGGCCAGCGACAGATAGTCGAGGTGCGCAGCGAAGGTGTCCCATTCCGTCTCAACGATCGGGCGAGAAGAAAACTCATTGAGTGCTTCCCGGGCCGTCCGGCGAAAGTGATCCGGTTCGATGTCATCGAGCGCCACCGCGATGATCCGGCAACCCGGGATGAAGCCCGCGCTCGCCAGATGGAACAGACCGGGCAATAGCTTGCGTCGCGCCAGATCGCCGGTGGCGCCGAAGAGCACGACTACCTGAGGAAACCGCGGACCCACTCCTGGGGAGATCTTCGCCATCGTGCAAATCCTCCTGGGTTAGCGACGTCAAACGAAAAGGTGATGCGATAGAGCGAAGCCCCGCTTGGGTTCCAGCAAGCAATTCTACGCGGCGAAAACGCGAGGGGCTCGTTCGAGCACGAGGAGAGTTCGGCAAACACCTGAATGCTTTCACGATGAAGGCAGTCGTCATCCGCGAGTCACACCAGCCGCGCTGGCGTATACCCCATTGCAACGATTTTTTTCCCGTGAAACACTCCTCTTCATCTGCTGTGTCGGACGCTAGTCCGGTATATCAGACAAACGAATACTGACGCGCGATCAATTCGCGCTCATCAGTCGGAGCATGCTGCGAAGGCCAGGCTGATCGCCGTTTCCGTCCACGCGTGGACTTCTCACTCCAGATCGGGATCGAAAAATGAGAATTGTCAGGGAAAGCGCAAGATTCGCGTGTTTGTTTGCCGTGGCCAGTCTACTGGCGTTCGCCGGTTGCACAAAGATCGCCACCCCAGATCAGGGCGCCGCTGCCAATTCGACACTCAAGCAGGTCCTGCAGCGCGGGACCTTGCGCGTAGGCGATTGTTTGACCTTCGCGCCATTCGGCTTCTACAACAAGGAAGGCCAACCTGACGGTTACGACGTCGATCTCGCGAAAGAGCTGGCCAAGCAAATGGGCGTCAAGCTCGAAGTCGTGAACACGACGAGTGCCAACCGCATTCCGAATTTGCAGACCAGCAAGGTCGACGTGGTGTTCTGCAACTTCACCCGCAACCTCGAACGTGCGAAGGAAATCTCCTTTACGAACCCGTACGTGGTGGCGAGCGAAGCGCTGCTCGTGAAGAAGAGCAGCGGTATCAAGTCCATCAACGACATGTCGAATCGCACGATTGCAACCGTCAAAGGCTCGACGAACGGCGATGAAGTCCGCTCGCTGAACATGCAAGTGAAGATTCAGGAGTTCGACAGTTCGGAGGCCGCGATCCTTGCGGTCAAGCAAGGCCAGGCTGACGCCATGATCGAGGACAACAACTTCCTTGCGTATCAGGCAACGCTCGATCCGGATCTGACCGTGACTAACGAAGCATTGGTACCGCTTGAATACAACGCGTTCGGCGTCAAGCAGGGAGATCAGGTGTGGCTCGATTACCTGAACCTGTTCCTGTTCAACACCAACGCCTCCAGGCTGAACGCGCAGCTATACAAGAAGTGGTTCGGCACAGACCCGCGCTTCCCCCTGAATCCGCAGTATTGAATTTGCGCGTGCTCAACGTCGGTTGAAAGACAGAGGAACCATGAGCTATGAATGGCTGACCCTTGCGGGTTATTGGAACGATTTCGTTCGCGCAGCGTGGCTGACGCTTCAGATTACGCTGCTCGCCTTCATCCTGGCGATGCTGCTCGGCTTGCTGACTGCACTGGCGAGCGCATCGCGCGCCGGATTGCTGCGCGCGATCGCGAGTGTCTACATCGAAGCGATCCGCAATACGCCAGTACTGCTGCAGATTTTCATCGTGTTCTTTGGCTTGCCATCGCTTGGGATCACGCTCAACGCCTACACCGCCGGGGTCATCGCGTTAGGGGTGAACGTCGGCGCGTATCTGGCCGAGGTGTTTCGCGCGGGCATTCAGTCCGTACCGCGCGGTCAGCTGGAGGCGGCGTCGATCCTCGGCTTGGGGCGCTCACAGGTCTTCGTCGAGGTGGTGTTGCCGCAGGCCGCGCGTGCCGTTTATCCGGCGATCGTCAACAACCTGATTCAGCTACTGCTCGGCACGTCGCTTCTGTCGGCGATCGCGCTGCCGGAGCTGAGCGGAACGGCGACGGTGATCAACGCGCGCACGCTGCTCTACATCCAGACCTTCACGATCACGCTGATCGCCTATCTGGTACTGAGTGGTGTCCTGTCGTGGGTGGCGGGCGAGATCGGGACGCGCGTTTTTCATCCGCCGCTGGTCCTGAAGAAACGTCCGCGCCGCCTGCTCTTTATCGCGCGACAGACCGATCGCACGTGAGCGCCGAACCCGGAGATTGAACATGTCAAGCGAATTGCTCATGACCAGCCTCGCGATCCTGATTCAGGGTCTGGTGGCGACACTTCTCCTGTCCGCGGCATCGATCGTCGGCGGTACGCTGATCGGACTGCTGGCAGCCGTACTACGGTCATTCGGACCATGGGGGACGCCGCGCATCGCCAGGCTCTATACCGAACTGTTTCGCGGCACGCCTGTGCTGATCACGCTGATGTTTATTTATTTCGGCGTGTCGTACTTCGGCTATGCGATCGATGTCTTCGCAGCAGGTGTGGTCGGCTTGAGCGTCTATCAAGGCGCCTACATTGCCGAGGTATTCCGCTCGGGCATCGAAGCCGTGCCCAAAGGACAGTGGGAGGTCTCGCAGATCCTCGGCCTCAGCAAGACTCAGGCGTTCTTTTCGGTGGCCCTGCCGCAGACCGGCAAGATTGTGATGCCGCCCCTGATCGGCCAGTATTTGTCGCTTATCAAGGACACGTCGATCGTCAGCATGATCGGCATGTCGGAATTAATGCACGCGGGCCAGGCTATCGTCGACCGGGTTGGCAAACCGGTGGAAATCTATGGCCTCGTTGCCGTGCTGTATTTCGTTGTGTGCTTTCCGCTGTCACAGTGGGTGCGCCACCATGATCGAAGAAGGAGCCTGTTGTCATGACCTCTACTACCCCTATCGCCGCGGCGAGGCCCATCATCAACCTTACCGGCGTCAGCAAGTCGTTTGGCGCGACGCAGGTGCTCAAGGAGATCAACCTTGATGTGCGGCCGGGCGAAGTGCTCGTGCTGATCGGGGCCTCCGGCTCCGGAAAGAGCACGGTGTTGCGCATCATGAGCGGTCTGGAAACGGCTGACGCGGGCGAGGTCTGGGTCAACGAAGTCCCGCTGCACGACGCGCGCCGTGCCAAAGAGATCCGCGGTCACGTCGGCATGGTGTTTCAGCAATTCAACCTGTTTCCGCACAAGACTGCGCTCGGCAACGTGACGCTCGCGCTGATCAAGGCTCGCAAGATGAGCCAGACGGACGCGCGCAAGCGCGCGATCGACGCACTCGATCGCGTGGGCCTCGCCGATCGCGCCGATCACTATCCGAGCCAGCTGTCAGGCGGTCAGCAGCAGCGCGTGGCGATTGCCCGAGCGTTGGCCGTCGAGCCGGGCATCATGTTCTTCGACGAGGCCACCTCCGCGCTCGACCCGGAACTGGTCGGCGAAGTGACGGAGGTCATGCGCGGACTGGCGCGCGACGGCATGACGATGGTGGTCGTCACCCACGAGATGGGCTTCGCGCGCAAAACTGCCGATCGCGTCGTGTTCATGGATAAGGGGGTGATCGCGGAGCAGGGCGCTCCTGAGGATATCTTCGTGAACCCGCAGAACGAACGTACCCGGCAGTTTCTGCACCGCGTGCTCGACCACTGATCTTGCGCTAAACAGCAAACCCTATCGCCGACGGAGTCTAAGGAATGTCTGCACCGGAATCATCAAGAGCGAGAGGCGTTGACCGCGTCGTCGGTATTTTCAAACAGTTGCATATCGCGCGGCGTCCGATGACAATGCGCGAACTGATTGAAGCGACCGGTGCGCCACGCTCAAGCATCTACGAACTGGTCACCATTCTCACGGAAGCCGGATGGCTTGAGACCTCGGCCGACGGCAGTGTATTTTTTGGCCGCGAGATGCATTACTACGGCGCCGACTATGCGGTGCATAACGATCTGATCAGTCGCGCCCACCAGGCCATCCTCGCGCTGGTCAGAAACCACGATGAGACCGCGCAGTTGTGCATGCTCGAGGGCAACAAGTACACCGTAGTTTTGTCGGAGAACAGTTCGCGACCGTTCAACATCAGTTCGGACATCGGCGTGAAGGTGCCGATTCCGTGGACTGCAACGGGCCGCCTGTTGCTCGCACACCTGCGCGCGGACGAGATTCGCGCGCTGATCCCGGACGAAGACTTTGTCCTAGACAATGGCAGGCACGTTGAATTTGAGGATTTTCTGCGCGATGTCGAACGCGCGGCTGAACAGGGTTACTGTTGCACCGAAGGTCTTTCGCACACCTTTCGATACTGCATGGCGGCGCCGATACGTGACCGAACCAGTCTTCCCGTCGCTGCACTTTGCTTCATGACGAGCCGCGACACGGATCCGGAAAAGCGCGCCCGGATGCTGGAAGACCTGATCAGGTCATCTAAAGCGTTATCGCAGCCGTATGTCCGTTTGTAGATGCTGGCCGAGTCGCCTCTCGCCGTCTGATTCTGCTCGGGTCGCACCGCTTAATAATGCGGCAAACGGACATTAAATTTGAACGTGACGAGCCGCGCGAGCAGGATGAACGCAGTGGCGATCAACACGCTATAGACGGTATCGAAGTTGATGTAGTCCAGCAGCAGGTACAACCAGCATCCGAGGAATGCACAAGTCGCATACGGCCGAGAGTCACGCAGAATCAGCGGCACTTCGTTGCAGAGCACATCGCGAATCACGCCGCCAAATACCCCAGTCAGAACCCCGAGTATCACCGAGGTAAACCTGGGCATTTGCGCATCCAGCGCCAACGAAGTGCCTGAGATACTGAAGAGCCCCAACCCAACCGCGTCCGCTACCAACAGCACCCGCTCCGACAACAGCTTCGAAGTCATCTTCAGCAACATCGGCGCGAATAGCGACATCACAAAGATCGCGATCACATAGGGCTGATGCTCGACCCAATAAAACGGCCGTCTCTCGAGCAGCACATCGCGCACGGTCCCGCCGCCAAAGGCCGTCGCCATCGCCACAAGAAACGTCCCGACGGCATCGAGCCGCCGTATCCGTGCTTCGATAAAACCAGAGATCGCATAGGCGAAAATCGCCAGCGCCTCCATGATGGTGAGCGCGAGCGTAAGCCTCGGATGCATTAACGGATCCCCGTCAAGTTTTAGGATGAGCGACTTGCGCACCCGGCTGCAGCAGCACGAGCACAGCCCCCGCGCCGCCGTCGTGCGCTCTTGCCTGGCAGAATGCAATCACTTCTTCCTTCTGCACCAGCCAGGCCCGAACCTTGCCCTTCAGCACAGGCTCCTTGCCAATCGACCCAAGCCCCTTGCCATGAATCACACGCAGGCAACGCAACCCGCGCTTGACCGACTCCCGAATGAACTCGGCCAAAGCCTCACGCGCTTCCTCGCGCCGCATCCCATGCAGATCCAACTGAGCCTGCACGATCCATGCGCCACGCCGCAACTTACGCACCACCTCCTGACTCACGCCAGGTCGGCAGTAGGACAGCGTCTCGTCGGTCTCGAGCAAAACTTCGGGATCGAACTCATCCGAAATCGCCTCCTGGAGAACAGCTTCTTCATCGAGCTTGGTCTGCGTCGGCACAGGCGAGGGCGGCGTCCGCGCAGGCGGTACCCTGGGCGGCACCACTAGCGGCGCGACCGCGCCAATCTCACGCCGGAACAGATCAGCATCCGCCGACGCTTCCCGCTGGGCCTGAGCCGTCGCCACGCGTTCGCGTTCACGCCGCTCGGCATCGCCTTTCAGCGCTGCACGCAAGGCACCCAAACCGGCAAGTCCAGCCGCCGGCTCGATCTGTGGCTTAGAAGGCGCAACCGGCACGGGAGTCGGCTGAACTGCAGCCGCGCGGGGGCGTTTAGGTTCGCTAGGATGAGGCAGGTTCTTT
>JBEKNG010000092.1:0-11587 GCA_049523075.1 Paraburkholderia sp. | reverse complement strand
CTTGTCTTACAACATCTCGGTTGGTGATAAGTTGTAAATCGCGAGGGAGTCAGCCGCACCGACTGTGCGCATTCGAGGGTGAAGCAGGTATTGCGCGCTAGCCGCCCGGCTGCACCACAGAGATTCGGCGTCAGGGATTCGGGGTAGGTTCGAATCGCCGCAAACACAGTCGCTTGATGATTTAATTTTCAGGATATCACACGATGAAAAAAAATTTCGCCCTGACCGGTGTGTCGATGATGGTAGCCGCCTCGGTTCTCGCGTTCAGCGCAGGTGCAGCGCAGGCGCACACCTTCCGCATCGCCGACGTGCATAGCGACACCTTCCCGACCGTCCTGGCACTGAAATACATGGGCGACGAACTGTCCAAGGAGACCAACGGCGCGGATACCGTGAAGGTGTTCAGCAACAGCGCGCTGGGTTCGGAAAACGACACGATCGACCAGGTCCGGATTGGCGCGATCGATATGGTGCGCGCGAACGCAGCGGCGTTCAACGACGTCGTGCCTGAATCGATGATTCCCTCGTTGCCGTTCCTGTTCCGCGACGTCAACCAGTTCCGCAAGGTCATGTACGGTCCGGAAGGCCAGAAGATTCTCGATGCATTTGCGGCGAAGGGCATGATCGCACTCACCTTCTACGAGAGCGGCGCGCGTTCGATTTACGCCAAGAAAGCGATTCACTCGCCGGCCGACATGAAGGGCCTCAAGGTGCGCGTACAACCATCTGATCTGATGGTTGACGAAATCAAGGCCATGGGCGGCACGCCGACGCCGATGCCGTTCGCGGAAGTCTATACAGGCCTGAAGACGGGTCTCGTCGACGCGGCCGAGAACAACATGCCGTCATACGTGGAAACCAAGCATTACGAAGTGGCGACGCAGTTCTCCGAAACCGAGCACTCGATGACGCCGGAAGTGCTGGTGTTCTCCAAGAAGGTGTGGGACACGCTGACGCCGCAGGAGCAGACAGCCATCCGCAAGGCTGCGGCCGACTCGGTGCCGTACTACGTCAAATTGTGGACCGCGAAGGAGGCCGACGGGGTCCAGACCGTGACCAAAGCAGGCGTGACGATTACGCCCGCCTCGCAGATCGATCGTGCGGCTTTCGTGAAGGCCATGCAGCCGGTCTGGGCGAAGTATGAAAAGACTCCAGAGATGAAGCAGATCGTCAACGAGATTCAGGCGACCCAGTAAGCCATTCCCATCGCTAGCCTGGCCGGAAATCCTTGTGGAGCAATCGCAGGGTTTTCCGGCGTTCGTCGTTTGTGTTGGATTCGGTGACGAGTCCAACCAGGTGTACCGGCAGGTTCGTGCGGGGAGTTGCGGCTTCGCTGTTTGTACGAGGAAGAAATAGATGAACTTCGTGAAATGCTCGCTCAGGGTTCTGGCCCGCGTGGCGACAGTGGTGGCGTCGATTTGCCTCGCTGTGCTGGTGGTGCTGGTGATGTACAGCGTGGTCATGCGTTATGTCTTCAATGACGCTCCAGACTATGTCGAACCGGTCGGACTGCTGATGGTATTGGTTATCGCGTTCTTCGGCGCTGCACTGAAAGTGCGCGACGGCGGGCATATCGGCCTCGATTCGCTGGTCAAAAAACTGCCGCCCAAGGGCCAGATTGCGATGGCGGTGTTTCAGCAGCTGTGCGTGATCGCTTTTTCTGTCGCTGTCTGTTTCGGCGCGGCCAATATGGGTTCGACCACGCTCGATGACCAGATCCCCATCCTGGGCTTGCCGGAAGCCGTCCGTTACGCGATTCCGTTCCTGGCCAGCGCCTGCACCATTCTCTTTTCAATCGAACATCTATTGGACCTCTTCGCGCGGAAGCGGGCGTGATCAATCATGGAACTTGCGATCCTAACTATCAGTTTTCTTGTCTTCCTCGTACTCGGGGTTCCCGTTTCGTTTGCGCTGGGGCTGTCCTGCATCCTGACTTACCTGTATGAAGGTCTGCCGGCGGCAACGGCCATCCAGTCGATGGTGTCGGGCATCAACGCCTTTTCGTTCCTCGCGGTGCCGTTCTTTATCCTGTCGGGCGAGCTGATGTTGCACGGTGGCATCGCCGACCGCATTCTGCGCTTTGCCCAGGCCACGGTCGGGCATTTCCGTGGCGGACTGGGCATGGCCAACGTCGTTGCCTGCACCTTGTTCGGCGGGGTTTCGGGATCGCCGACCGCCGATACTTCGGCGATGGGCGGCGTGGTGATTCCGCTGATGAAGCGCGAAGGATATAGCGCGGCCTATGCGGTCAACGTCACGACCCATGCCTCGCTGGCGGGAGCGCTGATGCCGACCTCCACCAACATGATCATCTATGCGCTTGCTGCGCAGGGCATCACAGGGATCGTGGCAGGGCAGTCGGTGAGCGGCGTGTCGATTGGCGATCTGCTGTTCTCTGGATTGGTGCCGGTCCTGTGGGTGATGGGCTTCGTCCTGCTTGCTGCATACTGGCAGGCGGTTCGCTACAAGTTTCCGCGCCGCGCTGACGGTTCGTCTGAACTGCCGAAATTTCCCGGTTGGCTCGCGGTCGCAAGAACCTTCGTGGGTGCCTTGCCGGGGCTGTTGGTTATCCTCATCATTCTGACTTGCGTAGCCAAGGGGATTGCGACGGCGACCGAGGCCGCGGCGATTGCGGTGGGGTACTCGCTAGTGCTGACCTTTGTCGTGTATCGCACGATGACGCTCAGGAAGCTCTCGTTGGCGTTGGCGCGTGCTGCCCGGACCACCGGTGTGGTGCTGCTGCTGATCGGCGTGTCGAACATGCTGCGTTTCCAGATGGCCTACCTGGAAATACCCGACGCGATTCAGCACCTGCTCGAACATGCGACGAACATCCCCTGGCTGATGCTGCTTTACATCAACATCCTCCAGGTGTTCCTCGGCACGTTCGTTGATATGGCGGCACACATCCTGATCACGACGCCGCTGTTCCTGCCCATGGCGATGCACTACGGCGTCGGCCCTGTGCAGTTCGGCATCATGATCCTGCTGAACTGTTCGCTGGGGCTGGTGCACCCGCCGATCGGCTCGGTGCAGTTCATCGGTTGCGCGATTGGCGAGGTTTCGATTGGGGAAACCACGAAGATTGCCTGGCCGTACTACATGGCTATTTTCAGCGCGATCAATATCGTCACTTACGTACCGATGTTTTCGACCTGGTTGCCTAGCCTGATCAACGGCCATCCGGTTTACTGAGTGTGAAGTTCGTAGTTGCGTGAGGACACAGAGCCCGCCTGGCCGGGTTCTGTTGCAGGGCGGCACAAGATCGCCAGAGATATCGGCAAAGATAGCGCCAAATACATCGGGGACGGCATGCTCAACAACATCAAGATACGCACGGGCTTGACGCTGGTCGTTTGCATTTTCGTTGCGTTTCTCATGACGGTGATCGGCGTCGGTTACGGTGCACTGAAACAGTCGATCGACGGCTTCCAGGACGCGCAGCGCAGTTCGGCCGCCCTGGCATCGCTTAACGCCAGCTCAGAGAAGTTGCTGAAGGCACGGCTCGCGCTGGGTAGCTTCGAGATCCTGTTTCATGTCGGCAAACCCACGGACGGTTTGCTCGCGGGAGCGGAACAGATGCTGCACGAGTCGAATGCGGACTTCCAGGTGTATGCCAATGGGCCGTTCGCGAGCGACGAGGAGCGTCAGCTCGCACAGACGGTTGGCGAGGCTCGCGCGGCACTCGTCAATCAGGCGATCGAGCCGGAATACAAGGCTCTGGTCGACGACGACTTCAACACCTTCCGGACCATTCAGGGCGACATCGCGGATCGCAGCTACCAGGTCTACGCCAAAGCGATCGATGCGCTCGAGCGCCTGCAGTCGGACACGCAGCGACGCGGCGCCGAGGCGATGACACATCGTTTCAGAATCTCCGTGCTGCTATTCGGGGGCATCGGTGCTGCCGCGATCCTGATTTCGCTGTTCGCGCGGGCGATGCTGACAGCGGCGTTGGTCAAGCCTGTCGACCGGGTCATCATGCATTTCGGCCGCATTGCAGCGGGTGATCTGACCGGCTCGATCGCCGACGACTGCCGTAACGAAATGGGGCAATTGCTCGGCGCGCTGAAGCAGATGCGTGGAGAGCTTGCCGATACGGTGTCGAAGGTGCGCGGCAGCGCCAGCGTAATCGCGCACGGCGTCAAGGAAATCGCCGAGGGCAATCTCGATCTGTCGGGCCGCACCGAGCAGCAGGCCGCCTCGCTGGAGCGGACGGCCGCGACCATCGAGGAGCTGTCGTCAACGGTCAAGCAAAACGCCGATCACGCCAAGGAAGCGAATCGGCTCGCGCACGGCGCGCTGGAGACGGTCACGCGCGGCGGTGCTGTCGTCAAGCGCGTGATCGAGACGATGGACGACATCACCATATCGTCTCGCAAGGTGACCGAGATCATCGGCTTGATCGAAGGGATCGCTTTCCAGACCAACATTCTTTCGCTGAATGCGGCGGTAGAAGCAGCGCGCGCCGGCGAACAGGGACGAGGATTCGCAGTGGTGGCGTCGGAAGTGCGCAGCCTCGCGCAGCGCTCCGCAACGGCGGCCAAGGAGATCAAGGACCTGCTCAGCGCATCGGCCGCGCAGGTCGAGCAAGGCGCGTCGTTGGTGGCGGAGGCGGGCGGCACGATGAATGAGGCGATGCGGGCGGTGGAGCGGGTGACCGGCATCATGGTCGAGCTCGAAGCGGCGGCGCATGAGCAACGCTCGGGCATCGAGCAGGTCAATCAGGCGATCAGCCAGATCGACGACGTCACGCAGAACAATGTGGCGCTCGTCGAGGAAGCGGCGGCTGCTGCGAAGTCGCTGCAAGAGCAGGCCTCGGCGCTGCGGGATGCTGTTGCGGTGTTTCGGCTTGAGGATGAGGCTCCGTCAACACCACTCGCGGAGCCTCTGCATATGCGCGTTAGCGCTTCCGATTCCTACGCTCTGGCAGTGTGAAATCGAAGCTGGCGAAGCTGCCACCTTGATACTTTTGGGCGGTGGCATCGAGCGGATTGGTCTTCGCGAGAATCTCCGCGGCGTAGTCTTCGGCGTTCTGGAGCGGCTGATAACCGAGCCGCGCGGCGCCGGAATTATCCCAGTAGCTGCGCGTGTTGTTGGATACGCCCCACACCACCTGGTAGCCGAGATCAGGCATGTTGACCGACAGATCGATCAGCTGCAGTAGATCTTCGAACCCAAGCCACGTGCTGAGATGGCGGAATTCCGTCGGCTTTTCGATGCAACTGCCGATGCGAATGCACACGCTCTCAATGCCGTGCTTGTCCCAGTAGAGCCGGCCAATCGCCTCGCCCCACACCTTGCTCAGACCGTAAAAACCGTCGGGACGGAAATCGCAGTCGAGCGCGAGTTTGTCCTCGACAGGGTGCATGCCGATCGCATGGTTAGAACTCGCAAAGATGATGCGGCCAACGCCGTGGCGGCGCGCACCTTCATACACTTCGATGAGGCCGCGCAGGTTGTTCTCGATGATCTCGGGCAACGGTCGCTCGACGCTGGTACCTGCCATGTGGATCAGCACGTCCACGCCCTCAAGCAACCGGTCGACCACGGCCGGGTCGCGCAGATCGCCGTGCATGACATCTTCGCCGTCGACGATCGGCTCCAGCGGGCGCGAGCCCGCTGCCGAACGCAAGTCGGCGCCGCGCTCGAGCAGGGCTTTGCGCAACACGCGGCCAAGCTGGCCTCCTGCGCCGCTCAATGCAATTTTTTTCACGGTCTCATCCTTATCGAGAGTTTTAGCAAAGCAGGGGCTGCCTGTCAGGCGCCCGGTGCTTCGGGGGAGGCGCTCGCGATCCGCTTGAGCTTGTGGACTGGCGTACGCGAATGCGGCTTACTGGCCGCCCACGCGGAGCGTGGCGCAGCTCCATCGATTGCGTCAGGCAATCATGTCGACTCGTCTGAAAGTTGTCAAGCAAATGAGGGCCTAGGCTAGGAGTTTCCCTGCATGAGTAAGTCCAGTTGGCGATTTCTCGTGCGTCTCAAATGTTGGTTCATGCTTCGGAAATCATAGATCAAAGCCCCTGAAGAGGGGCCAGCGCTTTTTCGCATCCTCTGTCCGCAGGCTTCTGCGATGCCATCAAGCCAGAACGCCATCGCTTGACATCTATTATGTTGTATAACAACAATGTTTCAGAGCCTGCGGCATGGGTGAGGCGGCGTGCCCTGACGAAGAGCGTACCGCGCCACCTCGTTGTTTGCGGCGCGGGCTCAGCCTCGGCTCGAACGCCGTGGTTTTTCCAGGCTATCCAGCAACTCGTTGTGCTCTTTACGCAGTAGTTCGACGAACTCGAGTGTGAGGCGATCGCGCGGCTGATGCGGAGGAAACAACAGATACGTGGGAAACATCACTGAAGGCTTGAACGGCCGGATTTCGATGCCGGGACCCGCAAAATCATGCACGACGACGGGATGCGCGAGCGTCACGCCCATCCCGCAGCGCACCATTTCGCAGCAGATCGCCGAATATTGTGCTTCGATAGCGAGTATCCGTTCGACACCCGCGCGTTCAAAAGCTTCGTCCATTTGCGCCCTTGTGCCGTCCCCATGACAGAGCGAGATGAACGGTTCGCCCTGAAAGTCCTCGGGCTTCAAGACGCGCTTCCTGGCCAGCCGATGTCCCGCCGGCATAACGCACACGGCTGCGACCTGCGACAGCAGTTCCACTTCGCACGTGGAAGCTTCGCTCCTGTAAACCGCCACACCCAGATCGCAGAACTGCGAGGAGGTCCAGTGATTGACCGTCCCCGAGGTATTCACGTGAAGCGAGACGGTGACTTCCGGACGCACCGCCTGGAAGCGTTTGATCGCATGCGGCACTAGCGTCAAACCCGCTGAAGGCATCGCTGCAATTCGCAAGCGCCCGCTACCCAGATTCTTGATCTGGGCGGCAGCGTTGGTCAGCCCCTGGAGGCCGACATAGGCGCGTTCCACTTCGCGAAAGAAGGCGTTGCCTTCGCTGGTGGGGATCAGCCTGACGCCGCTGCGCTGGAACAGCAGCAGTCCGGTTTCGCGCTCGAGTTGCGTGATCAGCCGGCTGATGTTCGGTTGCGAGGTGAACAATTCCTTGGCTGCCGCCGTCATCGATCCGGCCAGCATGACCGCTCGAAACGCCTCAATGTGCTTCAGATTCATCGGACGCAACCCATATCAGATCGGTATGGATAGTTATTTTATTCGTATTGGACGTTATGTACTTTGCTCGACAAAATTAATTCCACTACGCCTATCCCCGCAAGTGCCGGCAGCGCAATCGACAGCAACTATCTTGCATGATCGACAGGAGAATCGCACATGAGACACCCGCAGCGAAGCCTTCGTCCGTTGTCGTTCCGTTCCTCATGGCGTCCGTTGCTGGACGCGCTCGCGGGTGCGGGCGCGTTGTGCGGACCGCTGCTGGCGCAGGCTGAGGCAACGCTGTACGTCGCCAACGTTGGCGGCTCGAATGAGCAGATGTACCGGCAGACCATCATCCCGGCGTTCGAGAAGGCGCACAACGTCAAGATCGTCTACGTAGCGGGCAATTCGAGCGATACGCTCGCCAAGCTGCAGGCGCAAAAAGGTCATGAGCAGATCAACGTCGCCGTCATGGACGATGGTCCGATGTACCAGGCCATACAGATGGGTTTGTGCTCGAAAGTCGCGGATGCACCGGTCATGAACGATCTGTATCCGCTCGCGCGACTAGGGCCGACCGCAATCGGGGTCGGCATGGTCGCGACGGGGATCGGCTATAACGAGGAAGCGTTCAAGAAGATGGGCCTCCCCGCGCCCGATTCATGGAACGTGCTGAGCGACACGCGCCTGAAGGGCAAGCTCGGTGTGCCGCCTATCACCAACACGTACGGCCTGCACGCACTCGTGATGCCGGCGCGAATGAATGGCGGCGGCGAAAAGAACATCGATCCGGGTTTCAACGCGATGACGAAGCAGGTCGCACCGAATGTGCTGTCGTGGGCGCCGACGCCGGGCGAGATGGATGGCCTGATGCAGAACGGCGACGTGATCCTCGCGCCCTATGGCAGCGGCCGCGCGGTGGCGCTGCAGAACACGGGTTTCCCGTTGAAGTTCTTCTATCCGATGATACGCACAGGTGTTGTCGGAGGCTGGGTGTTGTCCTTCATTCAGAGCTTCGACGAGTTGACTATGACGATTTTTGTCGCGACGCCCGGCACAACCACGCTGCCCGTCGCGATGTACAACCAGATCGCGCAGACGATCGATCCGCTGGTGGCCTCCGTGTCGACCGTGTTGATCGTCGGCACGGTCGTCCTGATGCTGGTATTGGACCGTATGGTCGGTCTGGACCGCGTCCTGATCGGAGAAACACGATGAGAGGTCATGTAGCCGAAAGCCCCGATGTCCTGGTGGTAGGCGGCGGGCTGGTCGGTACCGCGGTAGCGTACGGGCTGGCGAGAGAAGGCGCGAAGGTCACCGTGCTCGACGAAGGAGACGGCGGCTTCCATGCTTCGCGCGGCAACTTCGGACTGGTGTGGGTGCAAGGCAAAGGCTACGGCCTCTCGCCGTACGCACGCTGGTCGCGCAGTTCGGCTCAGCGTTGGCCCGGACTCGCCGCAGCGTTGATGGAGGATTCAGATGTCGACGTGTCATTGCGGCAGCCAGGCGGCTTTCACCTGTGCTTCTCGGACGCTGAACTGGCCGAACGCGAAAAGCGCCTTTCAACATTGCAAGCGGAACTGGGGGGCGACTATCCGTATCAACTGCTCGACGCAAAGGAATTGCGCGAGCGTTTGCCTGCGGTCGGCCCCGCGGTGATCGGCGCGAGCTATACGCCGATGGACGGCCACGTGAATCCCCTCAAGCTGCTGCGGGCGCTGCACCGGTCGATGCAGCAGCGCGGCGTGACGCTCGTCAGCAGCAGTCAGATCAGCAGGATTGCACCGGAAGCGCGTGGGTTCGCCGCCCATGGACGTGACGCCGTGTGGCGTGCGCCGCGCATCGTGCTGGCCGCCGGACTTGGCAATCGCGCGCTGGCGCCGCAGGTCGGGCTGCATGCCCCGGTAGCGCCCAATCGCGGGCAGGTGCTGGTCAGCGAGCGGGTCGCGCCGTTCCTGCATTACCCCACCATCAATGTGCGACAGACCGATGAAGGATCGGTGCAGTTCGGCGATTCGATGGAAGAGGTCGGCTTTAACGACTTCACGACCACCGATGTGCTTTCGACGATCGCGCGCCGCGGCGTGCGGGCCTTCCCGGTGCTGAAGGACGTCCGGCTGGTCCGCATGTGGGCGGCCTTGCGCGTGTACAGCCCAGATGGTTTTCCAATCTACGAGCAATCGTCGCAGTATCCGGGGGCGTTTGTCGTCACCTGTCACAGCGGCGTGACCCTGGCTGCCGCCCACGCGCTGCGCATTGCGCCGTGGATCGCTGGCGGTGCGATGCCCGATGAGCTGGTTGCGTTTCCTGGTGGCCGGTTTCGCGCTTCTGGACAGCTACTTAGCCATGCTTGATAAACGTTCAAACCCGTTCTGATATGACTTCCAAACCGCTTTTCAGAGTGCTCACTCCACTTGCGCCTGCTGTTGCCGACGCCACTGTCCAGATCTGGTTCAACGATCAGCCGCTTGATGTGCCTGATGGCCGCTCGGTGGCCGCGGCGTTGCTGGCCGCGGGAGTCCAGCGTTTTCGCGCGACCCCGGTCACGGGCGCCCCGCGTGCGCCGTATTGCATGATGGGCGCCTGCTTCGAATGTCTCGTCGAGATCGACGGTGTACCGAGCCGGCAAAGCTGTCTGGTGACGGTGCAGGACGGCATGCGGATTCATTCGCAGGAAGGCGCGCGGGACCTTCCGTTCGACGCCGATCAGGCACCGGCGCACACCACCCAGGAGAATGCCCATGGTCGCTGAACCGGTTGATGTCGCCGTAATCGGCGCCGGGCCCGCTGGGCTCGCCTGTGCGACGCGGGCCGCCCAGGCTGGGCTGTCGGTTGTCCTGCTCGACGAGCAGGAGACGGTTGGCGGACAGATCTATCGCGCGATCGAGCACAGCGATGCGCAGCGCCGCGAGATCCTCGGCCCGGACTACGTCGCTGGCGCCGCGCTAGCAGCCGCCTTTGCGCGCAGCGGAGCGCGTTATGTGCCAAACGCTTCCGTCTGGCAAGTCACGCGCGAGCACTCGGTGCACTACCTGAAGGATGGCAAGGTGGGTAGCTTCGAAGCGAAGCGCGTCGTTCTCGCGACCGGCGCGCTGGAGCGGCCGTTCCCTATACCGGGCTGGACGCTGCCGGGCGTGCTGAGCGCTGGCGCCGCGCAGATCCTGCTGAAAAGCGCCGGCGAGGTGCCGTCGGAGCCGCCGCTACTGGTCGGCTGCGGGCCGTTGCTCTATTTGCTTGGCTGGCAATACGTGCGAGCAGGCGTGCCGATTCGCGCGCTGGTCGATACCACGCGCAATGAGGACCGCTGGCGCGCCAAGCGGTATTTGGTGTCGGCGCTGCGTGCATGGCCCGATCTGCGCAAAGGCTTGCAATTGATCCGCGCGTTGCGCGAGGCAGGGGTGCCGATCCACGAGGCCGCGGACGATCTGCGTATCGAAGGCGCCCCCGGTGAGGATGAGACCGAACGGGCCCATGCGTTGAGTTTTTCGGTGTGCGGCGTGCCGCAGCGGATCGAAGCCAACGTCATCCTGTTACATCAGGGTGTGGTGCCTAATACGCAGTTCACATGGTCATTGCGCGCGTCGCATCGCTGGGATGACGCGCAACTGTGCTTCACGCCACTGACCGATTCGTGGGGCGAACTCGACGTTACCGGCATTTTCGTCGCTGGAGACGGTGGCGGGATCGCTGGCGCGCAGGCGGCCCGAGCGCAGGGCGAAGTGACCGCGCTGGCAATTGCGGCACAGCTCGAGGCAATCGATCAGGCGACCTGTAAGCAGACCGCGGCGCCGCTGCTGCGCCGTCTTGCGGACGCGCGGCGCATCCGTCCGTTCCTCGACAGCCTGTACCGGCCGCGTGACGAGAACCGTGTGCCACAGGACGATGTGCTGGTCTGCCGCTGCGAAGAGGTCTCCGCTGGGGAAGTGCGCCGCATCGTGGCGCTCGGCTGCGAGGGCCCCAATCAGGCCAAGTCGTTCGGCCGCTGCGGGATGGGGCCGTGTCAGGGACGCATGTGCGGGCTGACCGTGACCGAAGTGATCGCCGATGCGCGCAAGGTGCCGCCGGCTAGCGTGGGCTATTACCGCATCCGCCCGCCGATCAAGCCGCTCACCCTCGGGGAACTCGCCGGTGAATAACGCCGTGGCTCAGGACGCTGATGTGCTCGTGATCGGCGGTGGGCTGCACGGATCGAGCAGCGTGTTCCATCTCGCGAGTCGTGGTGTGCGTGTGACGGTGCTTGAGGCCGATTACGTGGGCCGCCATTCTTCGGGTGTGAACGCCGACGGAGTGCGCACGCTCGGCCGGCCATTGCCGGAAATCCCGCTGGCGCTGACGTCGCGTGAGATCTGGCACAACATCGTCGAGACCGTCGGCGACGATGCGGGCTTCGTGGCTTCGGGCCAGATGAAGATCGCCGAGAGCGAGGCTGAACTCGACGAATGCAGCGCACGCGTAGCGTTGCTCGAGGCGC
>JBEKNG010000091.1:0-11601 GCA_049523075.1 Paraburkholderia sp. | reverse complement strand
GATGACGGTGCTCGACGCTGGACAAACTCGCAGGATTCGCAGACAGGCGCGCATTGTTCCGACACAGTTGCCAGACTCACAATGAGGCCTTATCTGTGAGGAACCACCATGAGCCGTCTCCGTTTGCACACCTCCGAGAGCGCCCCTGAGGCGAGCCGCCCCTACTTGCAGCGCGCCCAGGCCGCCAATGGCTTTTTGCCGAACCTGGTCGCGTCGCTCGCAAACGCGCCTACCGCGCTCGAAACGTATCTGACGGTGGCAGAAATCAACGGACGCAGCGGCCTCACCTTGGCCGAGCGCGAAACGGTACAGATCACGGCCGCCGGCATCCATGGTTGCGGTTTCTGTGTGGCGGGGCACACGGCGGTCGCCCTGAAGAAGGCGCAGTTGGAACCGCAGCTCGTCGAGTCAATGCGCACGCAACAACCGTTGTCCGACCCGCGCCTCGAGGCCGTAGCGGTGTTTACGCGGGCGGTGATCGCCACGCGCGGCGCAGTGGCCGATGACGCGTTTGCGGCGTTCCGCGCAGCCGGGTTTAGCGATGCCAATGCGCTGGAAGTCGTCCTCGGCGTGAGTCTCGCCACGCTGTGCAACTTCGCCAACAATCTGGCGCAAAACGAACTGAACCCGGAACTCGCCGCCTATCGTTGGGCACCGCCGCAGGGACACGCCGCATGAACGCGCTGCCGTTAGCGAGCCGCGCGCCCGAACTCGCGGCATGGCTCGAAGAGCATGCCGAAGCGATTGACGTCCACCAGGACCTCGCCGCCGAGATATTGCCCCAGCTCGGCCGGGCGCAGCTATTGCGGATCGGCGTGCCAGTCGATCTTGGCGGTGCCGGCGGCACCACGGTCGATGCGATCGAGGCGATTGCGAGCGTCGCGACGGACTCGCTCGCGGCCGCCTTTGTGTTCTGGGGACAGCGGACTTTCATCGAGTATTTGCTGCATAGTCCGAACGAGGGCCTGCGCACGCGCTGGCTGCCTTCGCTGCTGAGCGGCGAACTGGCCGGAGCGACGGGTCTCTCGAACGCGATGAAGTACCTGTCGAGCCTGGAGTCGCTGCAGATGAATGCAACGCCATTGGGCAACACGAAGGGCATCAGGCAATGGACGCTAAACGGCAGCCTGCCGTGGATCACAAACCTGCGCCGCGAAGGTTTTCTGGCCGCTGCTGCTTTCGATCATAGCGACGGCGCCCCGCCTTCAATCTTTGCGCTGCCGCACGACGCTCCCGGCCTCACGCGCAGCGACGACCTCGACCTGATCGCGTTGCGTTCCAGCAATACCGCGGCACTACGGCTAGATGGAACAGTGCTCGACTCGGCCTGGCAGATCACTGACGACGCACGCAATTTTCTCGTGCGCGTGCGCCCCGCTTTCCTGGGGCTGCAATGCGGCATGTCAATCGGGCTCGCGCGCCGTGCGCTCGCCGCCGTTGAAGCAGCCAGCGCTGCCGCACGTGCGGCCGTTGCGGACGAAGCGTCGTATCTGACGAGCGAGCTGGCCGTACTGTCGCAGCGTTTGTTCGACGGCGTTCAGCACGGCACATTCCTTGCCACGCCGGCTGCGCTGTTCGAAGTTCGCATTGCACTGGCCGCGCTCGTGGATGCGGTTGTTCGCCTCGAAGTGCAAACAACCGGTGGACGTGGCTATTTGCGCGGCCAAAGCGGCTGCGCTCGCCGCACCCGTGAAGCGGCCTTTGTGCCGATTGTCACGCCAAGCGTCGTGCAGCTGAAGAACCAGCTTGCCCAGCATCGACAGACAAAAGCGGCATGAGTCAAGTGATCGCCACGCCCGCACCACGCGTCGAGCTACGCGAAGTTGCCCTGAGCTACCCAGGCCGGCACGTGCTGCACGCCATCGACCTGAGTGTGCAGCCGGGTGAGCTGGTGTCGATACTGGGCCCGAGCGGCTCCGGCAAATCCACGCTGTTGCGCATCGTGGCGGGTTTGCAGAAACCCACCAGCGGCCGGGTTCTGGTTGACAGTGAGGCTGTTAGCGGCCCGCGCCCCGATGTGGCGCTTGCTTTCCAGGATCCTTGCCTGTTGCCATGGTTGTCGGTCGAACGGAACGTCGCGTTTGGCCTAGGGTTTGCGCGTCAGCCGCACTTGCCACGTGCCGCCCGGCGTGAGCGCGTCAGCGCGGCGCTCGCAGAAGTGGGCCTCGAGAATGCGCGTCACTATGCGCCGCGGCAATTGTCGGGTGGCATGGCGCAACGCGTCGCGCTGGCCCGCTGTCTCGCTCGCCAGCCCCGCACGCTGCTGCTCGACGAACCCTTCGGTGCGCTCGACGAGGTCACGCGCGCCGATATGCAACGTCTGCTACTGCAAGTGGTGCACGACACGGGGGCGGCCACCGTTCTGGTTACGCACGATATCGATGAGGCTTTGCTGGTTTCCGACAGAATCGTCGTGCTCAGCAACCGCGGCACATTGATCCTGCATCTCGCAGTCGACGTTCCCGCGCCGCGCGAGGCCCATGTGCCTGCGCTAGGCGCGTTGCGCATCCAGATTCTCCAGGCGCTGCACGATTCGATATCCAAAGCGTCGGAAGTCTCGCAGGTCTCCAACACACAGCCCTTCGCTCACGCATAAAGGCCAACAGCATGTGCCAGCTTCCGATGTCTCGCCGCGAGTGGCTCAAACTCGCCTCGATGTTCACCGTCGCAGGAGCGGCGCCGCTACTCGGCGCACTCAACGCACGCGCTGCCACCGATCCCAACGCACCCGTACGCATCGGCTATCTGCCGATTACCGACGCTACGCCGTTGCTCGTCGCGCACAACAACGGCTATTTCGAAGCGGCCGGCCTGGCAATCGAGCCGCCTACGTTGCTGCGCAGCTGGGCACAACTGGTTGAGGCGTTTCTGTCAGGTCAGGTCAACGTCGTGCATCTGCTCTCGCCCATGACGATCTGGGCACGCTACGGCAGCCAGGCCCCCGCCAAGGTTGTCGCCTGGAACCATGTGAACGGTTCGGCGCTGACCGTCTCGCCAGAGATCGGCAAGATCAGTGACCTTGGCGGCAAGACCGTGGCCGTGCCGTTCTGGTATTCGATTCACAACGTCGTAGTACAGGATATGTTGCGGGCACAAGGACTCGTGCCCGTGCTGAAAAAAGACGGTGACCTCAAGCCGAACGAAGTCAGACTCAGCGTGATGTCGCCCTCGGACATGCCGCCCGCGCTGGCATCGAAACAGATCGCGGGCTTCATCGTCGCCGAGCCGTTCAACGCCGCGGCCGAAGGTCTCAAGATCGGCAAGGTCCTACGCTTTACCGGCGACGTCTGGAAGAACCACGCGTGCTGCGTCGTCTTCATGCACGAACAGGATTTGACCGGGCGGCCCGCGTGGTCGCAGAAGGTGGTCGATTCGGTGGTCAAGGCGCAGTTATGGACGCGGGCGCATCCCCAGGAAGCGGCCCAGTTGCTCTCCAAATCCGGCAAAAACCATTACACGCCCCACTCGACAGAAGTGTTGACCACCGTTCTCGCGCCGCCTGCCGCCGACGAGGGCCGCTATCTCGCGGACCGCGCGATCGTCCACGCCGACTGGCACGCGAAGCGCATCGACTTTCAGCCTTACCCGTATCCCGACTACACGGAAGAGCTGGTGAAGCGCCTTAAAGCGACCCAGGTCGAGGGTAACGGCCAGTTTCTCGGCAAGCTCGATCCGGCGTTTGTGGCGCGCGATCTCGTCGACGATCGCTTTGTCCGTAACAGCATCGCCGCCGTCGGCGGGATGACGGCGTTTGGCCTGCCGGAGGGCTTTGACCGTACGGAGACGATCCTTGTCTAACCTGCCGGCAGAGACCGCCTCCCCCTCTCCCTCTTCCTCGCGCTTCGGTACTGAGCCCGTCGTGCGCGCGGCGCCGCGCGGCCATGGGTGGACGCGGCGCTCGTTGGCAGGGTTGGCGGGCCTCGCGAGCGTGATCTTCATCTGGTGGCTGGCCATTACGCTGTTCAGTGAGCCCAACAGCCTCGCCGCGCAGTTTTCCCCAACGCGGGCGGCGGCGACACTGCCGTCACTGATCGCGGACGATCGCCTGTTCGTCCACATCGCCACCAGTTTGCGACGGATCGCGATCGGCCTCGCCTGGGCGCTTCTGCTAGGTGTGCCTTTAGGGTTTCTGCTTGGCCGGGTACGGGCGCTCGATACCGCACTGTCGCCGACACTGCAGTTCCTGCGGATGATCTCGCCGCTGTCATGGATGCCGATTGCGGTGATGTCACTCGGCGTCGGCGATCACGCCGTGTATTTCTTGCTGGCATTCGCCGCGATCTGGCCGCTGGTGATGAGCACCGCGGCCGGCGTGGCGCAAATCGACCGGCGCTGGGTGCAACTGGGCGAGAGCCTCGCTGCGACCCGCGGCGAAATGCTCTGGCATGTCTACGTGCCAGGCATTGCCGCGCATGTGCTGACCGGCGTTCGGCTTTCCATAGGTATCTTATGGATTGTGCTGGTTCCGGCGGAAATGCTCGGCGTCAGTTCCGGACTCGGTTATCTGATTCTCGATACCCGTGACCGACTCGCCTATTCGGAGTTAACCGCAGTGATTCTCGTGATCGGTGCGCTAGGCTTTTTACTGGACTCTGTCGCAAGATTGCTTTATCGGCGCTTTGGTGCAGCCCAGCTGTAGTCCGACGAAGGATGAGTACGCTCCTCTTGATGGAATTTCGACGCTCGCCTGAGTCACGCTTTACCGGTTTCAACCTCACGAGGTGGTGGACAGTCGCGCAGGATGCGATGTGAAGCTCAGGCCCTACGGCCCGCTCTCTTTTTCTGGTCGTAAAGCAGTGCTCCGGTTTCGACCGGGATGAACGGCGCCTGAAAATGGTTGACCAAAAAGTCGATGAAAGCCCGAGCGCGTGCTGTCTGGTTTCGCTGGCTGGGATAGTAGACAAACAGGTCGGCTGACGGCAGCACGATATCCGGCAAGACCAGTTTGAGCCGCCCGCTTTGAACGTACTTTGCCAGGTCCCATTCCGAACGGATCAATATCCCATGCCCATCGAGCGCCCACCGCAGCACGATATCGCCATCATTGCTTGAAAGCGCGCCTTTGACCTTCAGCGCCTCGGCGTGGTCTCCCTGCATATACCGCCACACGCCATAGGCGTCGTCGTTCTGGCGATGAATGATGCAACGGTGCCGAACCAGGTCCTCCACGCGCCCCGGTGTCCCAAACCGCTCGATGTATTTCGGCGAGGCGCAAAGAAAGCGACGATTGCTCATGATGCGCCGGGCGCTAAGCCGGCTGTCGGGAAGCGTTCCGAAACGGATCGCCATATCAAACGCTTCCTCGACCAGATCGATGGGCCGGTCGGTCACTTCAAACTGGATTTCCACGTTGGGAAAGCGCTTCGCGAATTCGGACACGAGCGGCGCGATCGTCGTGCGGCCAAAGCCAAGCGTCGCATTGACACGTAACAGACCGTGCGGATCAGATCGAGCCCCGGATATCTCATCTTCCATTTGCCGCACTTGTCCGACGATCTGCGTCGCGTAACGCAGGTAAGTCTCGCCTTCCGGCGTCAGGCTGACGCTGCGTGTTGTTCTGTTGACCAGGCGCGCCCCTAGCCTTTGCTCGATAAGCCCGAGGCGCTTGGTCGCGGCCGGCGGGGTGAGATCGAGCGCTCGCGCCGCGCCCGACAGGCTTTTGAGTCTGGCGAGGAGAATGAAAAATTCGAAATCGGACGTCGAATCGGTTGTCACCCCAGTGTTCACCTAAAGTAAAAAATGAAATGAATTCAAGTGAATTCTAACCCCACATTTTGACGATAAGCTAGTCCGCATCGCAGCCAGACGCACGCTGACGCGTGCGATGCGTGCCTAAATGTCAGGAGACCCGTCATGAGAATCGTTGAAATCCGCGAACAGACCGTTCCGATCAGCTCCCCCATCCGCAACGCCTACATTGACTTCAGCAAGATGACGCTGAGTCTCGTTGCGGTGGTGACGGATGTGATCCGGAATGGCAAGCCGGTTGTGGGCTACGGCTTCAATTCCAACGGCCGTTACGGCCAGGGCAAGCTGATGCGCGAGCGCTTCATTCCGCGCATCCTCGAAGCCGATCCCGCCACGCTCGTCAACGACGCGGGCGATAACCTTGATCCACACAGGATCTGGGCGACCATGTTCCAGAACGAAAAACCAGGCGGCCACGGCGAGCGCTCGGTCGCAATCGGCACCATCGACATGGCGATCTGGGATGCGGTGGCGAAGATCGAAGGCAAACCGCTGTTCCAGTTGCTGGCCGATCGCTACGGTAACGGCCAGCCCAACCGCAAGGTTTTTGTGTACGCGGCTGGTGGTTACTACTACCCCGGCCAGGACCACGGGAAGCTGAAAGACGAAATGCGTAGCTACCTCGACCGCGGCTACACGGTAGTGAAGAAGAAGATTGGTGGCGCTTCTCTCGACGAAGATCTGCGCCGCATCGATTCGATTCTCAGCGTGCTCGGCGATGGACAGAAACTCGCCGTCGACGCCAATGGTCGCTTCGACCTCGACACGGCTATCCAGTACGCGAAGGCGTTGTCGCAATACGACCTGTTCTGGTATGAAGAACCGGGCGACCCGCTCGACTTCTAATTGCAGGCAACACTGCGCAACTACTACGACAAGCCGTTGGCGACTGGCGAAGACCTGTTCTCGATGCAGGATGCGCGCAACCTGATCCGTTACGGCGGCATGCGTCCGGATCGCGACTGGTTGCAGTTCGACTGCGCATTGAGCTACGGCCTCGTCGAGTATCTGCGCACGCTCGACATGCTGCATCAGCACGGCTGGTCGGCGAGCCGCTGCATTCCGCACGGCGGACACCAGATGTCGTTGAACATCGCTGCCGGCCTTGGCCTGGGTGGCAACGAATCCTATCCGGACCTGTTCCAGCCTTATGGCGGCTTCCCGGACGGCGTGAAGGTGGAAAACGGCTACATCACGATGCCCGATCTGCCCGGCATCGGCTTTGAAGGAAAGGCCGATCTCTACGCCGAGATGCAAAAGCTGTCTGCATAAGCCATCAACTGGCAAAACGCGCCGGCAAACCACGCCGGCGCAGCGTTCATACAAAAAAAGAAGATGCCACGCATAGGAGACAGTCATGCGGGTTTCAAGAATTGGAAAGTCGCTTTCCAAGCTGTATGTACAGGTTCTGATTGGCATAGTGGCCGGGGTCCTCGTCGGCCATTTCTACCCTGACATCGGCTCTCAACTTAAGCCACTCGGCGATCTGTTCATCAAACTGATCCGGATGCTGCTTGCGCCGATCATTTTCGCCTCCGTTGTGGTCGGCGTTGCCCGCATGAACAATCTTCATGAGGCCGGCCGGGTTGGCGTCAAGGCGGTCGTTTACTTCGAGATGGCATCAACGATTGCGCTCGCGGTTGGCCTCGTAATCGTGAACGTCATCAAGCCGGGCAGTGGAATGAACATTGACCCCGCGCATATCGACAGTTCGGGCATTTCCACCTACACCCATGCGGCACAACAGCATGGGATGCTCGATTTCTTCATGAGCATTGTTCCGAACAGCATTGTCGGAGCGTTCGCGAATGGAGATATGCTGCCCATTATTTTCTTCTCGGTTCTGCTCGCCATCGCTTTCGCAAGGCTGGGTCCGCGCACCGCGCCGTTCGTCGACATGCTCGACATGCTGCTTCAGGGCATGTTCGGCGTCGTGCGAATTGTGATGTATGTCGCGCCCATCGGTGCCTTTGGCGGTGTGGCATTCACCATTGCAAGGTACGGAATCGGCACACTGGCTTCGTTCGGCCAACTGATGCTGTGCCTTTACCTGACCTCGATCTTCTTCGTGGTCGTCGTGCTTGGCCTCGTGATGCGAATGTGTGGTCTGTCGCTGTGGAAGTTTCTCCGCTACATCAAGGACGAAATTTTCATTACCTTCGGTACCGCCTCGACTGAAGCGGTGCTCCCGCAGATGCTGATCAAAATGGAGAAGCTGGGATGTTCACGTCCCGTAGTCGGAATGGTGTTGCCTACGGGCTATACCTTCAATGCCGACGGCACGGCGATCTATTTGACGATGGCCTCGATGTTCGTTGCGCAAGCGCTGAATATCCATCTGACGATCTGGGACCAGTTGCTGCTCCTCGGCGTGATGCTGCTGACATCCAAGGGGTCCGCAGGTGTGGCCGGAGCCGGATTCGTGGCGCTGGCTGCCACGCTGGCCTCGGTGCACAAAATTCCTGTATCCGGACTGGTGCTGTTGCTGGGTGTTGACCGCTTCCTCAACGAGGCTCGTGCAGTCACGAACCTGATTGGCAATGGCGTGGCGACCATTGTGGTAGCGCGATGGGAAGGCGCCCTCGATATGAACACGGCCCACGCGATGCTCGACCGGAATGCCGACACGAGCCTCGATGCATTGCAATCCATTGACGAGGCGCAGGCCGACCGGAAGCCTGCGAACGACGCCATGATTGCGCCGCGCACTCATTGAGGCATCCTGTCGGATGCGGACTGGGCAGTGAAGCCGATCTATTGGAGGCGGTACCGCGGCAGGCATGTGCGGCAATGACCGGCCGATTTTGGTCCTTCGACATTGCCGCCTGAATCGTCGACAATTGCGAGCACGTCACTGGCCATAAGCTAATCGACCAGCGGTTCGAAGAGGCGTGAAAACGGCTTCAGTTGGCGAAGAGGGTCGGCGAATATGAAATCAGCTCGTCTCCGCTCGATAGTCCACGACGTCATCGGCGCCCTTGCCGGTGCATTGACCGTCGTCCCCATCATCCTCAGTTGTGGCGCCGTGCTGTACGAAAGCATGGGGTCGGCCTGGGTGACGGCCGGCATATCGGCTGCCTTTGTTACGGCGGTCGTGGCTGCCATCGTCGCGGCGCTGTCTGGTGGCACGCCGTTGCACATGAATTCGCCGAAAACAACGCATGCCGCCATTTTGTCAGGGTTGATTGCAAGCGTGGCGGCGGATCCGTCGTTTGCCGCCGGAAACGGCAGCGGGAGCGCCACACTCCTGCTGGTAGCGTCCACCGCACTGCTGGTTTCCGGCATCGTACAGACGATTCTGGGCGCGTCGCGCCTGGGCTTGCTCGTCAAGTTCATTCCGTATCCGGTTCTCGCGGGCTTCATCAATGGATTCGCGATCCAGATCATCCTGAATCAATTACCCCGCGCCCTCGATCTCGACGGGCCGCAAGAACTACTGCGGGCGTTCAACGGCACTGTGCCGGTCAACTGGTGGGCTTTGGGAATTGCCTTCCTGTCCGGCGGATTCGCCATTTTGGCGAAAAAGAGAAGCGGACCTGTGCCAGCGGCATTGATCGGTCTCTTTGCCGGAACGGCACTTCAGATGCTGTGCCTGCGTCTCGTTCCAGACGAAGACCTGGGCGCCACGATCGGAGCGCTACCGCCAGGCATACCGCTGATCTTGCGCGTCACCGATATTCTCAACTTCGTCACCTCTGGCGGCTTTCGCAATCACGCTGCGGTGATACTGGCCACCGGCATCACGATCGCTCTCGTGTCGTCAATCCAATCCCTGCTGAGCATTTCAAGCACCGAACAACTCTTCGGGGCTCGCCACAACAGTAATCGCGAACTGGTCGTGCAAGGTGCCTCGAACATTGCGTCGGCGTTGTTTGGCGGCGCGCCCAGCGGCGGTTCGCCAAACATAACCCGGATCGTCCATGCGAGCGGAGGACGTACAGGGTTTGCCAACTTCGCTTACGCATGCATGCTTCTGGCGCTGTCGTATGGGTTGAACCGGATTGTCGGCCTGATTCCCCTCTCGGTCATGGCGGGAGTGGTGATCGTGACCAGCGCGGAAGCGATGGACAAATGGACGCATCAACTGCTGATCGGAGTGGGTTATGGCGGCCACTCTTCGACCCGATGGGAAATTTATCTTAACCTGACGCTGGTGTTTGTCGTCACCGCGTTAGTCGTCTTTACCAGCGTACTGGTTGCGCTGGGTGTGGGTTTCGCCGCCGCGTTGATCGCATTCATCTATCGCTCGAATGCACAGATGATCCGGCGCATACAACACGCTACGGAGCTTCGCTCCAGAACGAAACGATCGCGTGCGGCGCTTGACGCGCTTGACCAGCAGGGCCAGCGGGTCGCTATCGTCGAACTCGACGGTCCGCTTTTCTTCGGCTCGGCGGAGAGGGTTGAGCGAGTGGTTGGAGATGAATTGTCCGCTAGCGACTGGGTGTTGCTCGATCTGAAACGCATCAGCCATTTCGACAGTAGCGGCGTATTGATGTTGAAGCGGCTCGACGAACTGCTGGTCAGGTCCGGGAGACGTCTGTTGCTTGCACCGCTTCTCGCCGGGGGACGCCGCCGGAAGTTTCTGGTCGAATGGGGGCTGACGAAGCCGGAAGCCGAGTTGCGCGTCTTCGAAAGCACGGACGCCGCACTATCGCAAGCCGAAGACGAACTGCTCGACAAGTTGGCTGCGCAGGAAAGCGACGAAGAGATCGACCTTGCCGCCCTGCCGGCAACTCAGGATATGAACGCTGCCGAGCGGGCATTGCTGATGAGTCTGGCGACGCGCAGGTCCTTTGCCGCGGGTGATGTCGTAATCGGCCGCGAGGCCCCGCCCGGTGGCTTGTTACTGCTGACACGAGGCCGGCTCAGCGTCCTCTGGGAAAAAGACGGCAACGCCTTGCGTACTGCAAATTATCGGGCCGGCATGGCGCTTGGCGAAATACCGCTGATGTTGGAGCGGCGGCGTTTGTTAAAGCTGGTGGCCGATACACCCAGCGTCTTGCTGGAGATCTCGCAGGAAGCGCTCGAACATCTCCACACGACGATGCCGGGCCTTGACGCGAAACTGATGCGGAATTTAAGTATTGAAATCGGCTATCGCCTCTGCGACCTGCTGGAAATGGTGAGAGACCTCGAGGGCGACTGAGCGGCGAGCATATCATCGAAGAACCGGGTGAGATGATCGCGCGCCCGGCAGCACAATCCGGCGAGTCAGCTTCGTGGTGCTCAAGCCGGTAACGCGACCGAGCTCGATCAGCTTCGGGTCGACCTGGCGGATGCCGGACACCGTTGCTAACTACCCTCGTGGTTAAGCTCTCGAGTCTCCGTCGACAACGCAACGAATAACGCATCCTCCGGGCTAGCCGCATATCTGCCTCTATTCCGAACCGGTGCGATTAAGTCCGTTGGCCCGACGGGAATAACCTGCCCCCGTCGACGGTATTGCAAGAGAGAAGACACGAAACGGTGGACAAAATGGACATCATCGAGATGGCCCGGTCATCGGGCATGGCAGTCATCCTCGACGGCAGGATCGGCCGCGAGGAATATCAGAGCGTATGCGGTTCTCTATCGGCTTTAAAGCGATTTGCCGAAGCGGTAAGTCACTGTGTCGCCACCCAGAGTCAAACACAGAAGCGCCGGCGCAAGACCTTCCACCGCGCGCCAGTGCCAGCGGTTCGTCCATCGCTCTAAGGCACACTCCATTCGCGTTCCACATCAAGGGAGTCTCAGTGCACGTCGTTCTGCGCCGCTTACAGCTCTTATCGGGCCTGGTACTGCTGACCTACCTCTTTCTTCATCTGGTCAATCACGCACTCGGTATCTGGTCACTGGATCTTGCCGGACGCG
>JBEKNG010000090.1:0-11675 GCA_049523075.1 Paraburkholderia sp. | reverse complement strand
GGTAGCCATGCCATTCCCATCATTCGATGCGCCAGCCAGAAAGGACCGACATGACGCCACACGACCTCGCGCAACGCCTCGTTGACGCGCGCAGGCAGCATCGCCTGATCGATGCCCCGCCGCCGGACAGCCTACCGCCCGACGCAGCCACTGCCTATGCGATCCAGCAGGCGGTGATCACCGGACTCGGCCAGCGGACCGGCGCCTGGAAAATCGGCGCGAAGGCGCCCGGCGGAGCGGCCTCGGGGGCGCCCATTCCGGCTTCGCTCGTGTTTGAGTCGCCTGCGCGCATCGCCCACGGCGGGTTTTTCCGCGTCCTGCTTGAACTGGAGATTGCGTTTCGCTTCAGTAAGGCAATCGAGCCGCGCGGCGAGGCCTATGCACGCGACGAGGTGCTCGCGCGGGTTGGCGTGGTGCTGCCGGCAATTGAGATCGTCGATAGCCGCTTTGGCGAGTGGCCGAATATTGCGCCGCTGGCGCAACTGGCCGACGCTCAGAACAACGGCGCGCTGGTTACCGGGCAACCGGTTGCCTACTCGGGGTTCGCGCGCACGTTCGATTTTGTGTCACCGGAGCTGGAACTAACCTTTGACGGTGCCTCGCTGGTGCCGGAAGCGCCCGGCAACCCGGTCGGCGATCCGCGCGAGTTGCTGGTCTGGTTTGTGAATCATTGCGCGGCAATGGGCATTACGATCGAACGGGAGTGGACCATTACCACCGGTTCCTATGTCGGCGCGCACCGGATCGGCCAGGCGGGCATCGTGCATGGCCATATCGACGGGCTGGGCGAAGTCGCAATCGAGTTGACCTGATACGCAAGGGTCCGTCCTGTCCCTGAGGACGCATCCGGGCATGCCGCCTCCCCGTATACACCTATAAAAAGCCTTGCGCGAGCAGCTGAAATCCCAGTTATGTAAGTGGTCGACCATGCCATTGAAGTGGATATCGGGCGTGATGGTCAGACGCCGGGCGTTTGCCTGCAATTTGTGGTGAACGAACGCGCTGCGGCAGTGACGAATAGATCGAGCGTCACATGCAAGCCAACATGTAACACGGCGTGAAGCTTGTGCACGAAAATGCTTCGCTGCGCGTTGAGAAAAAAAGCGCAGAAGCAGCGGGCGACGAAATCGCGACTAGCCGTTCAAGCAAGAAATAATGCGGTGGTAGAGAATAGGGCGGCAGAAGAAGCTCGTGCAATCGAGTTGCTTCAGGATGTGCGAGCAAACTGCAGTCACTGTGACGCCTGGAGGCAGTGCCCGGCTACAGGAGAGACGGAACACGATTCGCGCAAGATAGCAGTGCAGGTGGCTGCAATCCTGGGCAATCCGGTGGAAGATTGTAGGTGACCGAATCTGTGTTTCCAAGTGAGGATTGTAGGGAGGGCAACACGGCACGATTTTCATCACGTAGTCCGTGAAAAAAAATTTAAAAGGGTTTAGGATGAATTCGAGCGATGTCGTTTCCGATTAGCGCGCCGCGCACGACATCGGTCTAGACTTTGGCGAGGAGGTAGCATGGATATCTACAGCAGTTTCGCGACCCGCTTCGAGAAAACGCGAGAAGATGAGCTCTCGCTCGAGGAGTATCTCGCGCTCTGCAAAGACAATCCCGCCGCGTACGCTACAGCTGGCGAACGCATGTTGACGGCAATCGGAGAACCCGAACAGATCGACACTCGCAACGATCCGCGTACCTCGCGTATCTTCGCGAACAAGGTCATCAAGGTATACCCCGCATTCCGTGAGTTTTACGGAATGGAAGACGTGATCGAGCAGGTGGTCGCGTACTTCCGGCACTCGGCCCAGGGGCTCGAAGAAAAGAAGCAGATTCTGTATCTGTTGGGCCCGGTCGGCGGTGGCAAATCGTCGATCGCGGAACGTCTGAAGCAACTCATGGAGCGCGTACCGTTCTACTCGATCAAGGGCTCGCCCGTGAACGAGTCGCCACTAGGTCTGTTCGACTACGACGAAGACGGTCCGATCCTTGAAGAGCAGTATGGCATTCCACGCCGCTATCTCAAGAGCATCCTCAGCCCGTGGGCTGTCAAACGGCTCCACGAGTACAACGGTGACATCCGTAAGTTCAGCGTCGTGCGCCGCTATCCGTCGATTCTTCGGCAGATCGGTATCGCCAAGACGGAACCGGGTGACGAAAACAATCAGGACATTTCGTCGCTGGTCGGTAAGGTCGACATCCGCAAACTCGAGCAATACGCACAAGATGACGCCGATGCGTACAGCTACTCCGGTGGCCTGTGCCTCGCCAATCAAGGCCTGCTCGAATTCGTCGAAATGTTCAAGGCGCCGATCAAGGTCTTGCACCCACTGCTGACCGCTACCCAGGAAGGCAACTTCAAGGGCACAGAAGGCTTCGGTGCTATCCCGTTCGACGGCGTGATCCTCGCTCACTCGAACGAATCTGAATGGAAGGCCTTCCGCAATAATCGCAACAATGAGGCACTACTCGACCGGATTTTTGTCGTGAAGGTACCTTATTGCCTGCGCTACGGCGAAGAGATCAAGATCTACGAGAAGCTGTTGCGCAATTCTTCGCTGGCCAGTGCGGTGTGCGCGCCCGGCACGCTAAAGATGATGGCGCAGATGTCGGTGCTCACGCGTCTGCAGGAGCCGGAGAATTCCAGCCTCTTCTCGAAGATGCAGGTCTATGACGGCGAGAACCTCAAAGACACGGATCCGAAGGCCAAGTCGTATCAGGAGTACCGCGACTTCGCTGGTGTCGATGAAGGGATGACCGGCGTGTCGACCCGCTTCGCGTTCAAGATTCTGTCGCGCGTGTTCAACTTCGATTCAACCGAAGTTGCAGCGAACCCGGTCCATTTGATGTATGTGCTCGAACAGCAGATCGAGCGTGAGCAGTTCCCACCGGAAACCGAGCAGAAGTACCTGTCCTTCATCAAGGACGTGCTCGCGTCACGCTATGCGGAATTTATCGGCAAGGAGATTCAGACCGCTTATCTGGAGTCGTACTCGGAATACGGGCAGAACATCTTCGATCGTTACGTCACGTATGCCGACTTCTGGATCCAGGACCAGGAGTTCCGCGACCACGACACCGGCGAGAGTTTCGACCGCGCGTCGCTGAATGCGGAACTGGAGAAGATCGAGAAGCCCGCCGGCATTAGCAATCCGAAGGACTTCCGCAACGAGATCGTCAACTTCGTACTGCGCGCGCGTGCGGCGAACGCAGGTAAGAACCCGGCGTGGATCAGCTACGAGAAGCTGCGCGTCGTGATCGAAAAGAAGATGTTCTCGAACACGGAAGAACTTTTGCCGGTGATCTCGTTCAATGCTAAAGGATCGGCGGAGGAACAGCGCAAGCACGAAGACTTCGTCAACCGGATGGTCGCGAAGGGTTATACGCCCAAGCAGGTGCGACTATTGTGCGACTGGTATCTGCGCGTGCGCAAGTCATCGTGATTGGCTCATGAAACCTATGGCGTGCCGCCCGCGCAGGGAGACTGCGCGGGCACCTTGCGAGGCGCAAGTTGCATGGACATATCGTTGCGTGGGATCGGAGTAAGCGCTGAAGCGTAAACTCCGATCGGCTCGCAGCGACACGGGAGACCGGATGTGCTTCATCAAATCATCGACCGCAGGTTAGCTGGGAAGAACAAAAGTATTGCAAACCGCGAACGCTTCTTGCGTCGTGTCAAAGGCTATATCCGTCGTGCCGTCTCGGAAGCGGTACGCGATCGCAGCATCAAGGATATCCAGAACACCCAGAGCATCACGATTCCGCGCAAGGACATTGCCGAGCCGTCGTTCAGGCACGGGCCCGGCGGCAAGCGTGAAATGGTGCACCCGGGTAACGCCGACTATATCCGCGGCGACAAGATTCCGCGTCCCCAGGGCGGTGGCGGCGGAGGCGGCGGCAACCAGGCCAGCAACGAAGGCGACGGTCAGGACGACTTCGTGTTCGAGTTGAGCCGCGAAGAATTCATGCAGTATTTCTTCGACGACCTCGAATTGCCGCGTCTGGTCAAAACCCATCTGCTGGCCGTGCCCACCTGGAAAAGCATTCGTGCGGGCTGGGCGGCGGAAGGCACCCCTAATAACATCGACGTGGTCCGTTCGCTGCGAAGCGCGCTTGGCCGGCGCATTGCGCTTGGCGCGCCGCTCGTCAACGAGTTGCATGAGCTCGAGCGGCAGCTCGAAGAGATGAAGGCCGATCCCGACGATCGCCGCGACGACATCAAGGCGCTCGAGGAGGAAATCCATCATCTGCGCGGGCGTATCTGGCGCATCCCGTTCATTGATCCGTTCGATCTGCGTTATGTGAACCGCGTGAAGCAGCCGACGCCGTCCAGTCAGGCCGTGATGTTCTGCCTGATGGACGTATCGGGTTCGATGGACGAGCACCGCAAGGATCTCGCCAAACGCTTCTTCATTTTGTTGTACCTGTTCCTCAAGCGTAACTACGAAAAGATCGAAGTGGTATTCATTCGACATCACACGCGTGCAGAGGAGGTCGACGAAGACACCTTTTTCCATTCCACCGAAAGCGGCGGCACGGTGGTATCGAGTGCCCTGGAACTCATGAAGAAGGTCCAGGAGGAGCGTTATTCGCCGACTGAATGGAATATTTACGGGGCGCAGGCCTCCGACGGCGACAACTGGACCGACGACTCGCCAAAGTGTCGCAAGATCCTCAGTGATGACATTCTCGAAAAGGTGCGCTATTTTGCGTATATTCAGGTAACGCCCGAAGAGCAGAATTTGTGGCTCGAATATGCGCAGCTCGCGCTGTCGCAGCCACACATGGCGATGAAGAAGGTTGAAACGGCCGCCGACATCTATCCAGTGTTCCGGGAGTTGTTTGAAAAGCAGGTGGCGTCATCATGAGCACCAAACATCTGCACAATGAGGCGCGCGGCTATCAGCCGGAGCGCAAAAAAGGCGTGCCGAAGCAGAAATCCGGGCATGCCGAAGCCACAGCGGCCGGAACAGAGGCCGTTGACGCAGGAGCGGGTCTTGATGATGCTGGAGCACGGGGACACACCGGAACGCCCGCGGAAGGGCAAAGGGAAGTCCGTATGAACGTAGCCGATAGACGGCCTTTGCCGTGCCCGTCCGATTGGACTTTTGAACTGATCGAGGAATACGACACCCATATTGCGCATGTTGCTGAGCAATATGAGCTTGACGTGTATCCGATCCAGCTCGAACTCATCAGCGCTGAACAGATGATGGATGCGTACGCGTCCGTCGGCATGCCGGTGAACTACCGGCACTGGTCGTTCGGCAAACATTTCCTATCTACCGAAAAAAGCTACCGTCGCGGACAGATGGGGCTGGCGTACGAGATCGTCATCAATTCGAACCCTTGCATCGCGTATCTGATGGAAGAGAACACGATGACAATGCAGGCGCTCGTGATCGCGCATGCGGCCTACGGGCACAACTCGTTTTTCAAGGGCAACTATCTGTTCAAGCTGTGGACGGATGCGCACGCCATCATCGATTACCTTGTCTACGGCAGGAACTACATTGCGGAGTGCGAGGAACGCTTCGGCGTGGACCGGGTGGAGGAACTGCTCGACTCCTGCCATGCGCTGCAGAATTACGGCGTGGACCGTTACAAACGGCCGCAAAAGCTCTCGTTGCAGAAGGAGTCGGCTGCGCGGCGCGAGCGCGAGGCGTATCTGCAGTCGCAGGTGAACGAGTTGTGGCGCACGCTGCCGACCAGACACACGCCGGAGCCGGAGGAAACCGACGACCGCTATCCGCCCGAGCCGCAGGAAAACCTGCTGTACTTCGCGGAGAAAAATGCGCCGTTATTGGAGCCGTGGGAGCGCGAAGTGATTCGCATCGTGCGCAAGATCGGCCAGTATTTCTATCCACAGCGCCAGACCCAGGTGATGAACGAAGGCTGGGCAACGTTCTGGCACTACACGCTGCTCAACACGCTGTATAACCAGGGCAAACTGGAAGACGGCTTCATGATGGAGTTTCTCCATTCGCACAGCAACGTCGTCTATCAGCCGCCGGTCACCAAGCCGTATTACAGCGGGATCAATCCGTATGCGCTCGGCTTTTCGATGATGAGCGACATTCGCCGCATCTGCGAAAACCCGACTGACGAGGATCGCAAGTGGTTTCCGGAGCTGGCCGGTAGCCCGTGGTTGCCGGCGCTGCACTACGCGATGCGCAATTTCAAGGACGAAAGCTTTGTGGCGCAGTATCTGTCCCCGCATCTGATCCGTGAAATGCGGCTCTTCTCGGTACTGGATGATGACATGCGCGACGCGCTGGAGGTTTCGGCGATCCACGACGACAGCGGCTATCAGTATGTGCGCCAAGCTTTGTCGCGGCAGTACGACATGCATCACCGGGAGCCGAACATCCAGGTCTGGTCGGTCAATACGCGCGGCGACCGCAGTTTGACGCTGCGGCATTTCATGAGCGACAACCGCCACCTGTCTGGCGATAGCGACGAAGTGCTCAAGCATATGGCGCGGCTGTGGCAGTTCGACGTGTATCTGGAAAGCGTCGACGAAAACGGTACGGTCAGGAAGCGCTATGAGTGCCGGTACGTTCCGCCGGCGGTGCGGGTTTGAGACGCAGCGTCCGCTAAAGGGATGTTTCCAGCAAAGCCAGCCTTCGGGCTGGCTTTTTTATTGGCGCGATCGTCTGCCCGTGCGCTATGCAACCTGGCGTAGTTGGGCGTCACCGCGGTCAACGAGCGCCGTAACAGAAGGCAACTGCGGAAACGAAAAAACGCCCAGTCAGGGGGGCTGGGCGAAGTCACCAGGAATCTGGCGACGGAGGATTTCGGTACTGGAAAGCAGGCCCGCGTGTACAGCTTGCGCGGTCCTCTCTCTTGTTCGCGGCTAACGAGTCGGCGAACCGGCTCTATCCTGAACTACTAAACGATCAACGGAGCACGTAGACCGGCGGCGAGTAGCTGCTCAAGGTCACTTCGCGCCGTTGACCCGACTGCGAGGTGCCGGTGATGTTCGAGCCGTAGCCAGTGGTCGCGGCTTGTGAGGTGCCGTTCTGCGTGGCCGCGTGTGCCTCAGCGGCAACCGTTTGCACGCTCGGGCCTTGTTGCGAGGCAGGAGCGCCAACGCCAGGGCTGTAGAACGGGGCCGGGCCATAGCCGCTTGCGAACGCGGGGGCGGCGAGCGTGGCGGAAGCGGCAACCAGCAGGGCAGCGAGAATCTTGGTCTTCATGATGGACTCCATGTACGTTTCGACTTCATTTCAGGAAGGCGTCGCGACAGGGGCCTGAGCGGTGTGTCTGCAACGTTGATGGAGTCAGTGTATACCCTCACTATCAAATATTTGTATCGATAGAATGAAATCACTGTTAAGAAATAACCGCCAATCCCGCGAGCCCTGTCAAATAAGGCTGAGCAGGGCGGCCTGGTTTGGCCGCCCGGAAAAGTGGCGCGTCCCGTCCCCGTTACGCGACGACGATAGCCGTCCCCAATTGACGCAGCAGATCCCGTAACGCTTCGGCCTGAGCCATCCGTGCGTCACCGCGTAGATGAATCTGTACCGCGTGGCCGGCAATACCATCGACGGGATGCGCCAGCCATAACTCGACCGCGAGCCCGAGACCGTCGGGCTGGTTGTCGGCTACCGGTTCGATGACACGCGGCTTGAATGAGGCACGCTCGGACATAGCAAATTTCCTCTGAATCGGATGTTGAGACTCGATGCTAGTCAGCCTGACGCGGGTCGACAAACGACAAATACTCGTTTGCAAATCATTCCGTCGTTTAGCAGGAATCCCGATTTTTTCAGAGCCACGGCAGCGCAGTGCTCGCCGGCGAGTTCACTGCTATCGATGAAGGCAACGGGGACCAAACGGAAGTTGGTCGGCTTCGGCAGTGGTGCAAGCGACATCAAGATGGCGAAACTGATCGCCATTCAGTTCGAAAGCCAGGTTCTAATCTTCTGCCTCCCCGGGACCAGGCAGTCCCGGGGAGACCCCGTGTCTAACTTACCGATGGCTCACCTTCACCCGGCTTCTTGCCAGGATGGTCGGCCGGCGACTGGTTGCGTGTTTCATCGTGCCGCTCGGGCAATTTGCTTTTCTCATTGTCACTATGACCCGCTTGCGGCGGATGCTTGAGATCCGATGGTGTCGTGTGTTGGGGTTTGCTCATAACGGGCTCCTTGGGTGTATCCAATCAAGGAGTAGCAACTCACGGTCCTGCCGGCTGGATTTGCTTGACGCTGAACGGCAGACGCACCGGCATCGTGAGCGTGACGGGAGCGAACGGACGGCTGCTACTCTGCCCGGCAGCTGCAGCACTGGCTGGCGGAGTCGTATAGAGTAATGAAGCAGCCGGATCTGAGCGCAGTGCCGTCCTCACCATTTATGGGACTGTCTTTCACATGAAATACAAGGACTATTACGCGACCCTCGGATTGGAGCGCAGCGCAACCGAGGATGACATCAGGCGCGCCTACCGCAAGCTTGCCCGCAAGTATCACCCGGACGTCACCAAGGAGGCGGACGGCGAGGAGCGCTTCAAGGAAGTGGGCGAGGCGTACGAAGTGCTGAAAGATCCGGAGAAACGGGCAGCCTACGACCGGATGGGCAGCGAATGGCAGAACGGCCAGGAATTCCAGCCGCCGCCGAACTGGGATGAAGGTTTCGAGTTTAAGGGAGCGGGCAGGCAAGCAGCGGATGAGGTCAATCTCGACGATTTCTTTGAAGCCATGTTTGGTCATGCGCGAGGCGCCCAGCAACGACAGGCGGCCGCGATGGCTGGGCAGGATCACCACGCCAAAGTGCTGATCGATCTGGAAGACGCCTATCGCGGGGCACAGCGGTCCATCTCACTGCAGATGCCGGTGCTCGACTCACAAGGCAATGTCACGCTGCAGTCGCGTACGCTGGACGTGACGATTCCGAAGGGAATCCGGGCCGGTCAGCACCTGCGGCTCACCGGCCAGGGTGGCCCAGCAGTGGGCGGCGCACCGCCCGGAGACCTGTATCTGGAGATCGCATTCCGCGAGCATCCGCGGTTTCGCGTCGACGGCCGCGATGTTTCCCTTGACTTGCCGGTCGCTCCCTGGGAAGCGGCGCTCGGTGCCCCGATCAAGGTGCCGACGCCCGACGGCTCCGTCGAAATGACCGTGCCCAAGGGTTCGCAAGGAGGCCGGCGCTTACGGCTCAAGGGCAAAGGCATTCCGGGAACGCCGCCTGGCGATCTTTACGTCATCCTAACCATCGTTTTGCCGCCGGCCGATACCGAGCGCGCGGCCGCCGCATATGACGTGATGCGGCAGGCATTCAACTTCGATCCACGTGCGCATTTTTATGGATGATCGCTCATCATGAAAGAGTCCGTGACGACCTATCTGGAAGGCCAGATTGTCAATGAAGAGGTGGAGTTCACGCTTGTCGAGTTGTGCCAGGCGAGCGGTGCTTCGCAAGACGAGGTGACCCTGTGGGTCGCTGAAGGCGCATTTGCTCCGCACGGCGCTGAACCGCACGAGTGGCGTTTTAGCGGCGCAACGCTGCGCCGTGTGCGTACAGCCCGGCGCCTCGCGCACGATCTCGAGATCAATCCGCCAGGCATCGCACTGGTGCTCGATCTGCTTGACGAAATCGATGCGCTGCGCGCCAATCCGAGGCGTGCACGGAGCGCCTAAGAAACGCGTTGGTATCAAGCCTACGCGGTGACTATTGCGCGACTGGATCTGCGCCCCGCCTGAGCTGCCATTGCATGGCACAGGCAAGCGTTTGCCTCGCCACGGGGCGCTTTCGCTGAGTTCGCGCGTTAGAGTCCACGCGAACTCAGACAAGGGCCCCACCGACCACGTTCAGGATTTAACAATTGTTCCGCTCAGCCCCTCCAGGCAAGCCGTAGCGGGCAATCTGGCAAACCGGCAAATGGGCCCTTTCTCCCGCTCTTTTCTGCGGATCGAAATCCCGCCATTCCCACAATAATCCGTTCTGTGTGATGAGGTGAATGTTAATTCACCTCATCACACGACGAATCATACGGGGAGAATCAATGAGAACCAGCATGCTCTGCGCGGCAACCGCCATGGCAACGCTCGTCGCCGGCATACCCGCGCACGCCGAACTCGGCGGCGCGCCCAGCTGGCCGGCCAACTGTGCGGACCAGGCGACGAGGTTGGTTCAGCACGTCAGTTCGGCCGAGGTGCCGTACATCGTCAACGAAACCGCGCTGAACAGCGGCACCGTGGTGCGCGAATACCTCGCGCAGAGCGGGACGGTGTTCGCAGTGGTCTGGCATGGTCCTCAGATGGCGCCGCTCAACACCTTGCTGGGGAGCTATTTTCCGTCGTATCTGCAAGGCGTGAGCGCCTTGCACGCTGCGCAGGGCGGCGGCCACGGAGCCGCTACCGTGCAACAGCCCGGCCTGATCGTGCAAACGGGCGGACACATGGGCAATTTCACCGGCCGGGCGTATCTGCCGGGCTCGCTTCCGCAGGGCACCAGCCCCGACGACCTGCAATGATCAGAACAAACATGAAGCGAACCATGACCTGGGCGTTCGTCGCGGCGCTCTTTGCGGTTTTTGCCGCCTGCGGCGGCGGTGGCGGTGGCAGCTCTTCGTCGGCCTCGCCGACGGGTGATTCAAGCAGCACGCCTGCCAGCAACACGCCGGCCGCAACCAACACGCTTGATTCGGCCAATCCGACCGCGAATCCGACCTCGAGCACGGCTGCCAATACGGTGCCCGTGACGGTCGCGGCCACGCAGTTCAATCGTGTCAATTCTCCACTGATCAGCGTGACCGTTTGCACGGCAGGCACGCATGCGACATCGAACTGCACGACCGTCAACAACGTGCTGGTCGACACCGAGTCGTTTGGCTTGCGTCTGTTTGCATCGGCGATCCCGTCGACCACACTCGGCACGCTGATGCCACAAACGCAGACGCCGGGTGGCGCCACGATCGCCGAATGCGCGGTGTTCGGTAGCGGCTACTCATGGGGCACGGTGCGCAATGTCGACATCAGGATGGCCGGCGAAGTGGGGCAGAATGTGCCGATTCAGGTGATGGCCGACCCGCTGCTCACGGCCTCGGCGCCCGGCGACTGTCAGGTGCAACCAGCCCTTGATGTCCCCAGCGATCTGGGGGCGAACGGCATTCTTGGAGTGGGTGTGGCGCCGCAGGACTGCGGCAGCCAATGTGTGAGCAATAGCCCGGCGGGCTTTTACTATGCCTGCGGCAGTTCGACCTGCAGCGTCGCCAACCAGGCGCTCGCTGCGCAGGTGGGCAATCCGGTGCAGTACTTCGCGACCGACAACAACGGCGTAGTGCTGGAAATGCAACCTGTCGCGTCGACCGGGGCGTCATCGGCCATCGGTACACTGGTATTCGGTATCGATACGCAGTCCAACAATACGCTCGCGGGGAGCGGCGCGACCGTGCTACAGACCGATTCGAGCGGTGACTTCAACGCGACGTACAACGGCGTCACCTATAACGGCACCTCATACTTCGATTCGGGCTCGAGCGTGCTGTTTTTCGAGGACTCGACCATCGGGACGAACGGCCTCAAGTACTATGTGCCGGGCACGACGCTGGCACGCTCCATCTCGATTGCCATCAGCAATCTGGCGAGCGCGACCATCGATTTCAACGTGGTCAGCGCGAACACGCTGTTTGCTTCGGGAAACTATGCGTTCGATGATATGGCATCCTATATGACTGGCAT
>JBEKNG010000089.1:0-11796 GCA_049523075.1 Paraburkholderia sp. | reverse complement strand
AACGCCAGCCGGATGCGCTGCGCTTCGCCACCCGAGAGCGTTTCCGCGCTGCGTTCGAGCGACAGATAGTCAAGCCCGACGTTATTCAGGAACATTAACCGCGCGACGATTTCCTTGATCACCTTGTCAGCGATCTCGCGCTTCGAGCCTTCCAGACGCAACGTCTGGAAATAGCCGAGCGCGTCGCGTAACGGCCAGCCGCTGATCTCGAAGATGCCGCGGGCGTCGCTGTTCGCGCCGATGCGCACGAAGCGCGCTTCGCGGCGCAAACGCGTGCCGGCGCAGGCGGGGCAGGCCTGGTTATTCTGGTACTTGGCGAGTTCTTCGCGCACGGCGACCGAGTCGGTCTCGCGGTAGCGCCGTTCGAGGTTCGGGATGATCCCTTCGAACACGTGCTCGCGAATCGACGCCCGGCCGCGTTCGTTGATGTACGAGAACGGGATGGTCTGCTTGCCCGAGCCGAACAGCAGGATCTTCTTGACCTTTTCCGGTAAGTCTTCGAAGGCTTCGTCGATGTCGAACTCGTAAAACGCTGCGAGGCTTTGCAGCATCTGGAAGTAGAACTGATTGCGCCGGTCCCAGCCCTTTACGGCGCCCGCCGCGAGCGACAGCGACGGATGCGCAACCACCCGCTTCGGGTCGAAGAAGGTGATCTGGCCGAGACCGTCGCACTCCGGGCACGCGCCCATCGGGTTGTTGAACGAGAACAGGCGCGGCTCGAGCTCCTGCAGCGAGTACGAGCAGATCGGGCAGGCGAACTTGGAGCTGAACAGATGCTCCTTGTCGGTGTCCATTTCCAGCGCGATGGCGCGGCCGTCGGCGAGGCGCAGCGCGGTCTCGAACGACTCGGCGAGGCGCTGCTTCATGTCGGCGCGCACTTTCAGACGGTCGACCACGACGTCGATCGTGTGCTTGTCGTTCTTCTTCAGCTTGGGCAGCGAGTCCACTTCGTAGATCTTCGCGACCTCTTCATTGGCGGTGCCGCCGCCCGAACGCACGCGGAAGCGGATAAAGCCCTGTGCCTGCATTTCCTCGAACAGTTCGACGTGTTCGCCCTTGCGGTTCGCCACGGCCGGCGCCAGGATCATCAGCTTGGTGTCTTCCGGCAGGGCGAGCGCGGCGTCGACCATCTGCGAGACGCTTTGTGCCTGCAGCGGAATTTCGTGGTCCGGGCAATAGGGCGTGCCGACTCGCGCGAACAACAGACGCAGATAGTCGTGAATTTCGGTGACGGTGCCGACCGTGGAGCGCGGATTGTGCGACGTGGCCTTCTGCTCGATCGAAATGGCCGGCGACAGGCCTTCGATCAGGTCGACGTCCGGTTTCTCCATCAATTGCAGGAATTGCCTGGCGTACGCGGAGAGGCTTTCGACGTAGCGCCGCTGCCCTTCCGCGTAGAGCGTGTCAAAGGCAAGCGACGATTTGCCCGACCCCGACAAGCCGGTAATGACGATGAGCTTGTGACGCGGCAGGTCGAGACTGACGTTCTTCAGGTTGTGGGTGCGAGCCCCACGGATACGGATTTGTTCCACGCGTTGATCCATGACCTGGCGGAAAGAGGAAAAGGCTAAACCTGCTACTATAACGACTTTTCAAGACCGCTGTTACGACTACCTGACAGCGCCCGAAAGGCGTGCAGCCAGCTGTAAGACAGCGGTTAAGCGTCGTGAGGAAAGCTTGCAGGTGGGGCCTTTTTGCGCGACTGCAAGACGCCTGTGAGACTATGCCGCAGGTCGCGCGTCGCTCACGGCGGGCCGCCCGAGGTATGCTGCCCGACGGTATGTCGCCCGGCCCCAGGCCGTCCAGATTATTCAAAACACGTTCCCGATGTCCAATCCGTCCGCAACATCTTCACGCATGAGCGCGCCTGAACTGCGTGCGACCGTGTCACTCGCAGCCATCTTTGCGCTGCGCATGCTCGGTCTCTTCATGATCATGCCGGTGTTCTCTATCTACGCGAAAACCATCCCCGGCGGAGACAACGTGCTGCTGGTGGGCATTGCGCTTGGCGCGTACGGCGTGACGCAATCGCTGCTGTATATCTTCTACGGCTGGGTTTCCGACAAGGTGGGACGCAAGCCTGTGATCGCCACCGGGCTCGCGATTTTCGCGCTCGGAAGCTTTGTCGCGGCGGGGGCGCACGACATGACGTGGATCATCGTCGGCCGGGTGATTCAGGGGATGGGCGCTGTGTCGTCCGCAGTGCTCGCCTTTATCGCCGACCTCACCTCCGAAGAACACCGCACCAAGGCGATGGCGATGGTGGGCGGCAGCATTGGCGTTTCGTTCGCGGTGGCGATTGTCGGCGCGCCGATCGTGTTCCATTGGGTCGGCATGAGCGGCCTGTTCACGCTGGTCGGCATTTTCTCGATTCTGGCGATTGGCGTGGTGATCTGGATCGTGCCCAGCGCGCCGATGCCCGTGCACGTGCGCGCACCGTTTTCGGAAGTGCTGCACAACGTTGAACTGCTGCGCCTGAATTTCGGCGTGCTAGTGCTGCATGCCACGCAAACCGCGCTGTTTCTGGTTGTGCCCCGGATTCTGGAAGCCGGCGGTTTGCCGGTCGCGTCGCATTGGAAGGTTTATTTGCCGGTGATGGGGCTTTCGTTTGTGATGATGGTCCCGGCGATCATCGTGGCAGAAAAGCGCGGCAAGATGAAGGCGGTACTGGTTAGTGCGATTGGTCTTATCCTGATCGGACAGTTGCTGCTGGGCGTCGCGCCCCATACCATTCTGAGTGTGGCCGGGATCCTGTTTATCTACTTTCTCGGCTTCAATATTCTTGAAGCGTCGCAGCCTTCGCTGGTGTCGAAACTGGCGCCGGGCTCGCGCAAAGGCGCGGCGACGGGCGTGTACAACACGACGCAGTCGATCGGCCTGGCTATTGGTGGCGTGATCGGCGGCTTGCTGCTGAAAGCGGACGGGCAGAGCACGGTATTTTTCGCTTGTTCGGGGCTCGTGTTTTGCTGGCTTATAATCGCGGCAAATATGAAGCAGCCGCCGGGCAGGAAGGCGTAACTACACTCACCGGTGGCCGGCTGAGGCGCAGTTTTCCTCTCGGGCCGGCCGGTTCTGAGACGTTAAACGTGCGTTGCCGCGCCACCTGCAACGGATTCAACAGGAGAAACTCATGGCATCCGTGAACAAGGTCATTCTCGTCGGCAACCTCGGAGCCGATCCGGAAGTCCGTTATCTTCCGAGCGGCGACGCAGTGGCGAATATTCGCCTTGCGACGACGGACCGGTACAAGGACAAGACGTCTGGGGAAATGAAGGAAGCCACCGAGTGGCATCGGGTTTCGTTTTTTGGGCGTCTTGCTGAGATCGTGAATGAGTACCTGAAGAAGGGCTCGTCGGTTTACATCGAAGGGCGCATTCGTACGCGTAAGTGGCAAGCGCAGGATGGCACCGACCGTTACTCCACGGAGATCGTCGCTGAGCAGATGCAGATGCTGGGTGGGCGTGGTGGCGCGATGGGTGGCGATGAAGGCGGGTATAGCCGGGAGCCGTCGGAGCGCAGTGGCGGCGGTGGTGGTGGTCGGGTGACTTCGGGTGGCGGTGGTGGCGCTTCGCGTGGTGGTAGCGCTGGTGGTGCCAGCCGTCCGAGCGCGCCGGCCGGCGGCGGGTTCGATGAGATGGATGATGATATTCCCTTCTAGGGGCGGGTGACCAGGAATCCGCAAGTTTGGGTGGGCGGATTGCGAGGTAGAAGACTGATTCACAATGATTTTCCGGGCGAGAGCGAGACGCAAGTTTCCTCTCGCTTTCTCATTTGTATCGACGCACGACGGCCGCGTCTAGACAAAACCGTTTCATTCCGCGACTCGCGCGGTCGCCACCGTACCGGCGTGCCCAGCCTCCTCCCCCAGCGGCCCTGTACCGCTCACTGGCACACACGAGACGGAAGTTCCTTCCCGCCACCGTGCTGCCGCGTTCGGGGTCCGCCTTGCGCTGCCTCGCACCTCTTCGCACCTTCTGACGCGCTCATACTTTCGACCGTGACCTGGCCTGACGGTTGTCGCCATAAGATGCGAAACCGAACCCCGCCGACTTCCGGCGCGACACCACGCCGGAAGTATCATTGGCGTCGCCCATGCTTCCAAACCAAGCGATAAAAGAGAACTGGCGCTGAGACGCGGCATACCGCATCTCAGCGATGTAGCGACCACGCACGCCACTGTCCACCGAGCGCGGTTGCAGCCTCTCGTAGCCAGTCAGGAAGGCTGCCCCGTGTTTCTGTCGCCACGCTTGATGTAGTCTCAGCCCACACTGACCTCGATGCGGCGCGGTTTTGCTTCCTCCTGACGTGGGATGGTCAGCTTCAGTACGCCATCCTTGAGGTTAGCCTCAATCCGCGACGTGTCGAAATCATCGCTAACGGCAAACTGTCGCGAAAAGTACGGTGCGCGTATCTCCGCGTGCGAAAGATGCAGATTCACAGGAGTGGGTACCACCGTTTCCGCTTCGATAGTGAGGCTCCCGTCATGCACGCTCACCTCTAAACGCTCCCTCGTCACGCCAGGCAGGTCTGCCAATAGCGTCACTCCCTGACTGTCCTCGAAGATGTCTACCGCTGGATTCAGCTTTAGCCGACGCGTCTTTTCGTCTGCAGCATTGCGGCTTGCGGCGCCGGTCTCGCGCTGGGCGATTTGCATTGTGTCGCTCATGATGTCACCTCTCACTCAACCGCGATCGCGCGGGGCTTCGAAGCCTCACGCTTGCCAATCGAAATCAACAGGCATCCGTCTACGTAGCGCGCCTGCACCTTGTCGGGGTCCGCATGCTGCGGCAATTCGACTGCTCTGCGGAACGAGCCGGCGAAGCGCTCCTGCGCGTAGGCGCGCCGGCTTTCGGCGGAATCGCGCAGTGAGGTAGTCCGCTCGCCGGCTATGGTGAGGAGCCCCTTGTCGATAGAGATATCCAGTTTTGTTGCATCGATACCGGGCGCAAATGCGACGATTTCGATCGTATCGTCGGTCGTGCCGACGTTGATGGGTGGGAAGGTTCCGAGCCGGCTCGAGCGAAGGCTGGATGGAAATCCGCCGAACAGGGTGGACATCTGCCGTTGCAGACGGTCCAGTTCGCCGAAGAGTTCGGTGCTGAAGTAAAGGTCACTCATGGTCGCTTTCTCCTCTGATGGCGGGGAGACGAACCGGCGTACGCGCTCCAGTCCGTTTGCCCCGGCCGCAGACAAACAAAGTTGAAACACGCAGCGCCCGCGACAATCCGCGAGCACTGCCTGAGCGCTTTGAAAATAGGATACGCAAAATGATTTTCAAGCCCCCCAAGTGAAGAATTTTTCGCACTTGAAAAGCCAGTGACCGCCCCTACTATCCGCGCACCAGTGTCACCCAGGAGAACGCCATGGAATTCGAAACAGAGTGGATAACTCTCGGTAAGCATCGGTTAAGGTTGCGCTCGACGAAAGGCTTTCCGACTGAAGTGATGTATCGGCTCGCCGAAGTTGTCAGACTGGCGGTCGATAACAACATGAGCGCGCGAGCCCGCATCGTCGAAATCGTTTTCCGAAAGGAGCAAAGTTATGACATATCCATAGGAACGACGCTTGCCGAAGACCGGGTTTGTGCACCGCAACTTGAGAGCGCAATCTCAACGGTAATGGGCTTGCTACCGGACCAGGTCAACATTCTGGTTCAGACGGTCACGCAGGAAGAGGTGGACCTGCATTTCGGCGTATATGAAAGGATGCTGGCTGAAAAGCTTGGCGTTGTGCCGCCAATCCAGTGACGACGATGACGTCGTGGTCTGCCGCCGCCCTTGGTGGCAGACCGAATTCGGCTTTCCAGGCGCGTTTGCCATCGCGTCAAACTGCATGCGCTAATGGGAGTCGGTGCTAGCCGTCTGGCTCGTTCCTGACATCTGCCGGAACAGGGCGGAGAAGGTTTTGAGACGCGGGCATTTCGCCCGCACTCCTCACGATGTTCGAAGATGACTTCGCACTCTGCGGCACTACCGACCAACGGCCCGCGTTACCGCCTGCCTGGGAGCACCGTGATGCTGGGCAAGAAGGTCCGCCACCACGCGCAGCACTTCTGGATGATGGACCATGCCTAGATGGCTCACATCCACGACCTCGACGTTGCGGTGATTCCGCGACTCCGTCGAGACGCATCCCTCCCAAGCAACGATACCATCCGTTTTCGAGTAGACCGAAGCGCACGGGACAGACGTGACGGCATCGGAGCGCCGGGTTGGAACATAGCTCATTGGAGATATGCCGCTGCTGAACAAATTCAGCAGCCATCCGGCGTGGGTGGCGTCCGAGTTGTCGGCGACAGGTGCCCACCATTCTCCTGGTCGACGACGAACCAGAGATTCTGGCCGCTTTGAGCATTGTTTTGGAGTGGCGAGGGTATCAGGTGCATCGATCTGGAGACGCCAAAGCGGCGCTGGAGCAGGCTGGAAAGGGTTTGCCAGACCTGATTGTCACTGATCGCAACATGCCGGTGATGGACGGCGTTCAGTTCTGCAGGCAGCTCAAGTTATACCCGGCGCTTGCGGCAACACCGGTAATTATGGTTTCCGCGCACGCGCCGACGCACCAAGAGCCGGCCCTCTGGAGCGTGCTTTTCTTCAAACCCATAGACCTTGGCGAGTTTGAATCTACTGTAGGATTGCTGGTTTTGTCGCGACCGATGGAGGAGACGTTTCAGAATCCAGGAATACTGTCGGTGCTACGCATTGATACAAAAATAATGATGTTGCGGTCGGGCAATGGCTTAGCCTTGTCGTAAAAATTGTCGTTGCCACACATCGCGACTGCGGGACTTGGACACAGGCACAAAAAGGGCGGCTTCGCGCAGTTCGTGCCCTGCCTGCGAGGCCCGCTGAATGCTAACTACAGTTCGCGACGCCGGACCGGTCGGTGTCGACATTTCCATGACGGAGAAGACGAGTGCCGCATCGAGTTTCTTCCCTGCGCCGGCGGTTGCGAAAGGTACTCCGACATTACGGCGCGGTGTTCACACGTGCTATCGGGAACCATCCTTACCTTGCGGGCATCGCGGGCACGCTGGTGGCATCGGCGATGGCTTGCTTGACTTTTTTGACTCTGCTCGATGGACGTACCGATGCTCTCAATCATTCGCGTGAAACTTCTCAGAATCTGGTATCAATCATCTCTGGTGACCTGGCCCGTAACGTGGAAATCTATAATCTTTCGCTGAGATCCATGGTAGACAGCGCACAGGACCCTGTGACGTGGGCGTTGGCTGGGCGAGTCCGTAACGCGGTATTGTTCGACCGTGCGACGACAGCCGCATACCTGGGCGGTGCATACGTTGTCGACGACAGCGGACGCGTGCTCGCTTCACAAAACGGCGAAATGGATTCGTCGATATTGCTGAGTGACCGTGATTATTTCGTCGCGCAACAGCGCAGTCCGTCAACGGGATTGTATTTTTCACATCCGTTTCGGTCGCGGCTGCGTGGCGGGAATTTGTCGATAGGCTTGACGAGGCGTATCGACGCACCAGACGGCGCCTTTGCCGGCGTGGCGCTTCTGGCAATCCGAATCGAATATTTCCAACGATTGCTTGACCGAATCACCACAGGTAAATCAGGCTCTGTGTTTATAGTCATGGACGATGGAACGCTACTTGCCAGAAAGCCGTTTTCGGCACGCGACATCGGAACCAGCATCGCGAAATCCCCAATGTTTTTGATGATGGTGGCCCATCGGGAAGGTTCATACGTCGCAAAGTCGGCGGTAGATGGCGTGCCGCGTATCTTTACCTATGCCCGTGTACCCGATACACCTCTAATCGCCGTTGTAGCCCCCGCCGTCGAGGATGTACTTACCGAATGGCGACGGCGTAGCTTGCTCGTCGGAGCTCTGACTTCGGCTTTGGGCGCGGTTTTTGTTCTGGTTGCATGGCTGCTCGCGTTCGCTTTGCAGGACAGGGTCAGGGCTCAGGCTGAACTTATCAGGCTTGCAGCGACGGACCCCTTGACCGGCTTAAGCAATCGCCGCGTTCTTGATAGGCGTCTTGATGAAGAATGGGGAAGAGCCAAACGCAATGGAACTCCTATTTCGGTACTGTTCATCGACGTTGACCACTTCAAACTTTTCAACGATACATATGGCCATGCGGCGGGCGACGAGGTGCTGTCTGCGGTAGCTGAGTGCATCGCGTTAGCAGTGAGACGCCCTATCGATTTGGTTGCGCGATACGGAGGAGAGGAATTCGCTGTTGTGCTTCCCGACACTCCAGCGGAAGGAGCTTTAAAGATGGCGGAAAAGATTCGAAGAAGAGTGCAGGGCATGAAGCTGCTACACGCGCATAACGACCACGGAACGGTTACAGTCAGTGTTGGGTGCGCGACGTGTCTGCCGATAAGTGGCGGAAGTGCACTTGGACTGGTGGCTGCGGCGGACGAACAACTGTACGCTGCAAAAGCAGCGGGACGAAATCAGGTGAAGGCTAGTGTCTGATTCGTGCTGTAGAACGGATGCTCTCGCTGAGATTCTCGACCGAGACGTGAACGTGCATGCGCTTCATGAGGACCCTCCGCAACATTGGGTGCCGTCCGTTCCGGAACATGGGATGCGCCAAACTTGGCGCCGCCGCTTGGCGACGGCGCCGATGCAGAGCTTTTCCTGCAACTAGCCAGTTCGGAACATGGCCTAGCGATGTCTGCATTCCAGGGTTGTACCAGCCAATTGGATTGGATTTGCCGACAGTTCACCGATGCCTTTGAGCCTCCTCACCATTGGCTTGTCCGTTGCCCGAGCCTCGCTTGATTCCCGGCTGATCGTTTCTAACTGGAGCGCGAGTTCAGGGTGTCGGTTAGTCATCCATCTCGACACATTCTCATTGCCCATCAGCGTCGCTATGTACGCTGTCGACACTGTGAGATGCAGGTGCTCGATGCCGTAGCGTTCATCGGTTTGCGTTACGTTCGCTTGTAGAACGGCAAGTTCCCGTTCGAGCTTTCCCAACTGTGCGGTCAGTTCATTTCGGGAACTTCGTGACGCACCGGGCCGCTCCTCAAGTTGCGTTTGCGGTGTCGCAGCCAGAATAGCTCTTGCGAAGGCCGATGTGAAGTTTCCCTGACCGCACATCAGTTCTACCGCCTCAAGCTGCCGCATCGGGTTCATTAACTTCAGCGTGTTGAATGTAGTTGCGGGGCAGTTTTTATCGGCCAGCAAGCTGGCAGCTTCGCGCGATATGCCATCGAGCAACGATGCGCGACGTTTGACTGTGTTCAAGTCGATGCCGAGAACAGACGCGATTCTTCGCCGGCACTCTTGCGATTGGCGCTAAGGCCATCGGTCGACGGCTTGACCGCCGACATCGTGAAACGACGAGGACCCTCTCGCGCAGAGCCTCTATCGATTTCCCTTCAACCTACTCCCGTCCTGCTTTCCGAACATGCGCGTCTTTCTCGCCGCTCACTTGCCGAAGTTGCCACTCAAGCTATTCCGACCAAAGTCGTCGCTTGAGCCGGCTCACGGCGGTGCTGTACTCAGGAAAAGCGCTTCACCAACGGTTGGGGTGTCGGCGTGGTTGGCGGCTGGATTCAACAACTGGGGGACGACCACGGCGGACTGGCCGATCTCACCGGCGGCGCGAGTGGGCATTCGATCGGCGTAGGACCGGTCGTCACCTGGTCGGGAAAATGGAGCGGCACGCCCGTTTCAGCATCACTGCGATGGGTGAACGAGTTCGAAGCCTGCAATCGCCCGAAGGGCAATGCGGTCGAGTTGTCCGTTAACGCCAGTTTCAAATAAGTGGGAACGTGTCGATCAGCGAACGAAGCGGATGCTAATTCACTGATGAAGCTCAATTTCATGATTACCCACCCGTAAACCCGCCTTTTCCAACGATTAACAGCCGGCCGGGTGCCCGACAATCTGCAATTGCGCGACGTGGGTCGCGAGCGCGCCGACTGGCCGAACAACGTAATTGTATTCGCCCCCCTTTGATCGAGGCAGATATGTCTAGCAGCGTCACCGTAACGGACGAACTTGTAGCTGAAATTGCGAACCGGATGGCCGAGGAAGGCCAGAAAGTCTCTCCGCTGGCGATCTGGTCCGAAGTGCATACCGGTTCTGTGGTCTCCGTGGCTGCTGCATTGCGCAAGTGGCGCGAAGCGCGTTCCTCTGGGGTGCCCCAGGTCGCGGAGCGTCCTGCCCTGCCGGAAGCCGTCACCGACACGATGCGTGACGCACTCGACCGGTTGTGGACGTCGGCGCAGGACGAGGCTGAACGGGCGGTGGCGCGGCGCCTCGCGGGGATGCGCCAGCGGGCAGACGATGCGTGCAACGAGCGCGATGACGCGCTCGCTGAACTGCAAAACACAGTCCAGGAACTCGAGACGGTGCATGGTCAGCTAGATCACATGACTGACGCCTATCAGGCGAAAGCCGATGCAGGGGCGCGTCTGGAGGAAGACATCGCGCTCGCGATACAAAGGACTGACGAAGCCGAGACGCGCGCCCAGGAGCTTGCGGCGCGCATTTCGACGCTCGAAGCAGAACTGGAGCGCGCGACATCAGATCTCGCCGCGGAGCGTGAAGCGCGCTCCCAACAAGAGGCTAACGTCTCGAACGAGAGCGAGGCAGCGAGTCCGTCAGCAGTCGCAGACGACGGAACACCAGACGGGGAATCGACGGGCTCGGCGCTGAATGTTGAGCATTCGGAAGAAGTCGAGCGTCTTGAAAGCGAACTGGAAGCGATCCGTGTGGTGCTGCAGGCCGAACAGCAGGAGCACACCGCCCGCAGGGAAGAGGCCACTGCTGCACGTGCTGAACTGGATGCTGCCACGGTTGAACTGCAGGAGGCCCAGGCGCAGCTCGCCAGCCTCACCGAGGCGCGAAACGCAGACGCTTCAGAGATCGCCAGGCTGTCGGCAAGTTTGGCCGAGGCGGAAGAACGCGCCAACGCTGCACAGCAACATGTAGCCGAACTCGCTGAGCGTGCGACGGCAGTGAGCGAAAAGCCTGAAGGTACAGACCAGGCGTCGCCGGTGGGTGTCGACACGCAGGAGTTTGAAGCGTTGAAGCTCCAGATCTCGCGTGAGGCGGACGCCCACGCCGCTGCGATGTCCGAAGCCCGAGAGAACATGAAGAAATGGTCGGAGTACGCGAAAGGGCTGAAACAGCAGCTGGCACAGGCCAATGAAAAGATGATTGTCGTTCATGCCCGCGGCGCAGGCGAAGCATCGCTGAGCCGTCGGCTTGCCGCAGAGCTGAGCCAGCTCAAGCCGGAGCACGAATTGTTGCGCAAGGATCTCCAGCAAGAGGTGATCGTCGAATCGATCAGCTCGCAGCTCGAGCAGCAAGGCTACAGCTACGACGCGAAGACGGGCGTGGTGTCGAAGCAGAACGGCGAATGACGAAAATGCGCGCTCTAATCTAACAACCGCTTCCCGGATGCCTCGAGGTATCCAAACGTATAAGGGCGCTATGCCCACGTAGGACTGCAGCGACCGTTCGTAGAATGGTTTTCTTTGGCTCGTCGGTCTATCTTGATTCCATGGACTTAGCAATTTCATCTGAGTATCAGTGAGAGCCACGATGTGCACGAACGCAAGGGATTTGCTTGAGCTGCGGCGAGATGACCCGACGTCAGCAGAACTACGGAAGATGGCCGCGAACGTCATCGCCGTCGGCGTCGCAGATCAACGCGAGGGCTGCTGACATGAACGCACTCGAACAGTGGCGCCGCCGCCCGTTGCAGGTCCGTGTCCTGGATCGCTGTGATGAATGCGGCGAGTTGAAGCCAGATGTCCGGAAGCACGTGAGCTTTTGGCCGAGTATTACCGCCGTCTG
>JBEKNG010000088.1:0-11886 GCA_049523075.1 Paraburkholderia sp. | reverse complement strand
TGGTCAGCTATCCACTCGCCGCAGCGGGCTCGGTGCTGGTGGGCCTGCTGGAATCGTATTCGTCGTTCTGGGCGAGTGCCTACAAGGAAGTCATCGTGTTCACGCTGATCATCCCGGTGCTGCTCTGGCGCAGTCTCGCCAGCCCGCGCGCGGAAGAGGACGAGGAGTGACACAATGAAACACGTCATGCAAAGCACGTTCTTCTGGCTGTTCCTCGTCGTGATGTTCGCGCTGCCGGTGCTGCCGCAGCCCCTTCATGTGCCCGAGTACTGGGTGACGCTGCTCAATTACATCGGCCTGTATGCGATCGTGGCGATTGGCCTGGTGCTGCTGACGGGCATCGGGGGGATGACGAGCTTCGGGCAAGCGGCGTTCGTCGGCGTGGGCGCCTATACGACCGCGTTCCTGACGACGCAGTACGGCGTGTCGCCATGGCTTGCGCTGATCGTCGGGGTGTTGCTGACGGCGTTGATTGCGCTGATGCTCGGCGCCGTGACGATGCGCCTGTCAGGGCACTTCCTGCCGCTCGGCACGATTGCCTGGGGATTGGTGCTGTTCTATCTGTTCGGCAACCTCGACATCCTCGGCAAGTACGACGGCATCAACGGCATCCCGGTGCTTAACGTGTTCGGCATCAATCTGGAGTCCGGGCGCCATATCTACTACCTGATCTGGGTGGTGGTGATCGGCGCGGTGGTGTCCGTTCAGAATCTGCTTAATAGCCGTCCCGGGCGGGCGATTCGTGCGTTGCGCCGCGGCGCGATGGCGGAAGCCATGGGCGTCAATACGGCGTGGATGCGTGTGATGATCTTCATTTACGCGGCGGTGTTGGCGTCGATCGCCGGCTTTCTTTACGCGCATTTGCAACGAGCCGTGAATCCGACGCCGTTCGGTCTCGACCACGGTATCGAATTTCTGTTTATGGCGGTGGCGGGTGGCGTCTCGCATGTGTGGGGCGCGCTGCTTGGCGCGGCCATCCTTACCCTTCTGCAGGATTACCTGCAGACGCTGCTCCCCAGGCTGCTGGGGGAGAGCGGCAATTTCGAGGTCATCGTGTTCGGCGTGCTGATGGTCCTGTTGCTGCAGTACGCTCCGCAGGGCGTGTGGCCGTTCCTGGCGCGCTTCTTTCCGCGCGGGCCGCGTGCCCACGTACGAGACCGGGCTGAACCGTTGCCGCAGCGCAGCAAGCCTGCCGCGGGTGAAATGCTGCTGACCGTCGACAAGGCGCGCAAGCAGTTCGGCGGTCTGGTGGCAGTGAACGATGTCGGCTTCGAGGTGAAGTCGGGGCAGATCATCGGCTTGATCGGACCGAACGGCGCCGGCAAATCGACCACCTTCAATCTGGTCACCGGCGTATTGCGCGCGACCAGCGGTGAGATCACTTTCCGCGGCGAGCGGATCGACGGACTCACTTCACGTGAAATCGTCAAACGCGGAATTGGACGGACGTTCCAGCACGTCAAGCTGCTGCCGGGCATGAGCGTGCTGGAGAACGTTGCAATCGGCGCACACCTGCGGGGCCACGCGGGCGTCTGGCGCAGCGTCACCAGGCTGAACGGCGCAGAAGAAGGACGCCTGATGGCGGAGGCCGCCCGGCAGATTCGCCGGGTGGGGCTGGAAGAGCATATGTACGACGAGGCAGGAAGTCTCGCGCTGGGCCAGCAGCGGATTCTGGAGATCGCGCGGGCCTTGTGCTGCGATCCGACGCTGCTGTTGCTCGATGAGCCGGCTGCTGGCCTGCGCTATCAGGAAAAACAGCGGCTGGCCGACTTGCTGCGCAAGCTCAAGGAAGAGCGGATGAGCGTACTGCTCGTCGAGCACGACATGGATTTCGTAATGAACCTCACCGACCGGCTGGTGGTGATGGAGTTTGGGACGCGGATTGCGGAAGGCTTGCCGCAGGACGTGCAGCGGGATCCGGCGGTGCTCGAGGCGTATCTGGGTGGGGTGGAATGATGAGAACGATGATGAATTCCGCGATGCCGATTCTCGACGTGGAGGGCTTGTCGGTCCGCTACGGCAAAGTCGAGGCGCTGCACGGCGCCAGCATCAAGGTGCGGCCCGGGCAGATCGTGTCCGTGATTGGGCCTAACGGAGCGGGTAAGTCCACCTTGCTTAACGGAATCATGGGTGCGTTGCCGGCGAGCGGTCATGCGAGAGGGGCGATTCTTTATCAGAACGAGGATGTCAGCGCGGTACCGGTTGAAAAGCGGGTGGCGCGCGGCATGTGCCTCGTTCCCGAGAAACGGGAGCTGTTTGCGACGATGAGCGTCGAGGACAACCTCGTGCTGGGCGCCTACCGGCGCAAGCGGACGAGGGAGCGCAATTATCTGGATCAGCTCGAACCGGTGTTCACCCTGTTTCCGAGGCTCAAGGAGCGTCGCAAGCAGCCGGCGGGGACGCTGTCCGGCGGTGAGCGGCAGATGCTGGCGGTGGGGCGGGCGCTTATGGGGAAGCCGGACTTGCTGATGCTGGATGAGCCGAGCTTCGGTCTTGCGCCGCTGATTGTGAAAGAGATTTTCCACATCATTAGCGCGCTACGTCAAACGGGTGTCGGGACCTTGCTGATCGAGCAAAATGCCCGCGCTGCCCTGCAGATCTCCGACTACGGCTACGTTCTGGAGACCGGCGAGCTGGCGCTTGAGGGTCCGGTCGTAGATCTGACGCAGAATCCTCGCGTGATTGAAACGTATCTCGGTCTGACGAAGAAGGTCGCATAAAGCCTTTTGCGTCAGGGGTTTGCGGGCAATCGAGCCGTGTGTTTCACGTGAAACACAGTGCTTTTTTTATCGCTTGGCCAAACGGACGAAATTCGGGCCAAAAGCGAACCCGCTATAATTCGCCCATACATTTTCCTTAGAAGGTTCACGCGGTGTCCTGGCGTGAGATCCGCGATGCTTTATCCTACTGAATTTGACGTTATTGTCGTCGGCGGCGGTCATGCCGGCACCGAAGCCGCTTTGGCTTCTGCGCGCATGGGCAACAAGACGCTGCTGCTGACGCACAACATCGAAACCCTTGGCCAGATGAGCTGCAATCCGTCGATTGGCGGCATTGGCAAGGGCCATCTGGTGAAGGAAGTCGATGCACTCGGCGGCGCGATGGCTGCAGCCACCGACGAAGGTGGCATCCAATTCCGCATCCTGAACTCGTCGAAGGGCCCTGCCGTGCGAGCGACCCGCGCGCAAGCCGACCGTCTGCTGTACAAACAGGCGATCCGGCATCGGCTCGAAAATCAGCCGAATCTCTGGCTGTTCCAACAGGCGGTGGACGACCTGATGGTGGAGGGCGACCGGGTAGTGGGCGCTGTGACGCAGGTTGGGATTCGCTTCCGCTCGCGCGCTGTCGTGCTGACGGCCGGGACCTTCCTTGACGGCAAGATTCACGTTGGCCTAAACAACTACACGGGTGGTCGCGCAGGTGACCCGGCTGCAGTGTCGTTGTCGGCGCGTCTTAAAGAACTGAAACTACCGCAAGGCCGCCTCAAGACGGGGACGCCGCCGCGTATCGACGGCCGCACGATCGATTTTTCGAAGCTTGAAGAGCAGCCGGGTGATCTGGATCCGGTGCCGGTGTTTTCGTTCTTGGGCCGCGTAGAACAGCATCCGCGCCAGGTACCGTGTTGGGTGACGCATACCAACCAGCGTACTCACGACATCATCCGCGGCGGCCTGGACCGGTCACCGATGTACACAGGCGTGATCGAAGGGGTAGGGCCGCGTTATTGCCCATCGATTGAAGACAAGATTCATCGCTTTGCGTCGAAAGAATCGCATCAGATTTTCCTTGAACCCGAAGGCCTGACCACCAACGAGTTCTACCCGAATGGAATTTCCACGAGCCTGCCGTTCGATGTGCAACTGGAATTGGTGCGTTCGATGGTGGGTCTCGAACACGCCCACATTTTGCGTCCGGGTTATGCGATCGAGTACGATTATTTCGATCCCCGTGGACTGAAGGCGTCGCTGGAAACGAAGGTGATCAACGGGCTGTTCTTTGCTGGGCAGATCAATGGCACGACTGGTTACGAGGAGGCGGCGGCGCAAGGTCTGCTAGCCGGGATCAACGCGGGTCTGCTTGTGCAAGGTCGCGAAACATGGTGCCCGCGCCGTGATCAAGCCTATCTCGGTGTTCTCGTCGATGACCTCGTGACGCGTGGTGTCTCCGAGCCGTACCGCATGTTTACCAGTCGCGCTGAGTACCGGCTGAGCCTCCGTGAAGACAACGCGGACATGCGACTGACGGAGATTGGTCGTGAGTTGGGCGTTGTGGACGACGTCCGCTGGGAAGCATTCAGCCGCAAGCGCGAGGCTGTTTCACGTGAAACAGAGCGCCTCCGCACAACTTGGGTCAATCCGAAGACGCTGTCCGCGGAAGAGGCGACGGCGTTGCTCGGTAAGGCGATCGATCACGAGTACAACCTCGCCGATCTGTTGTGCCGTCCGGGTGTCACCTACGACGGTGTGTGTGGTTTGCGCGAGGGCGCCTGCGCGCCGGCCGAAACCTTGGCCGACGACGACGTCCTGTTGGCACAGATCAAGGAACAGATCGAGATCGGCATCAAGTATCAGGGCTATATCGAGCGTCAGGCTGGGGAAATCGAGCGTAACGAATCGCACGAAAACACTCGCCTGCCGGAAGGACTCGACTACGCGGAGGTGCGCGGCCTTTCATTCGAGGCACGGCAGAAGCTAACCCAGTTCCGCCCCGAAACCATCGGCCAGGCATCACGCATTTCCGGTATAACCCCGGCGGCGATCTCGCTGCTGATGGTTCATCTGAAGCGTGGCCTTGGCCGCCGCTCGACCCAACCAGCCGGTGCAACCGACAGCGGCGCCGACTCCGCGCCGGTGACGCAATGACGGCACGGCTGAAGGGGTTTGGCGGCGCAGATAGCAGGGAAGCGCTAGGCGCGTTGCTCAACGAGGGTGTCGAGGAACTGGGCCTCGAGTTGAGCGATGACCAACTCAATAAGCTGCTCGACTACGTCGCATTGCTCGCCAAGTGGAATGCCGTGTACAACCTCACGGCCATCCGCGATCCGCGGCAAATGCTGATCCAGCACATTCTCGATTCGCTTTCGATCGTGCCGCATCTCGCCAACCTGGGTCCGTCGTCGGTGTTCGACGTCGGCTCAGGCGGTGGCCTGCCCGGCATTGTGATGGCGATCGTCTTGCCTGACTGGACGGTCACGCTCAACGACATCGTCCACAAAAAGACGGCGTTCCAGGCGCAAGCCAAAGCGGAACTCGGCCTCGGCAATCTCTCTGTCGTGACCGGCCGTGTCGAAACACTGAAGCCTGGCGTGGAAGTGCCCGCAAAGTTTGATGTAATCGTCTCGCGTGCATTCGCAGAGCTCGCGGATTTCGTTACACTGGCCCGTCATCTGGTTGCTGAGCAGGGCGCAATCTGGGCCATGAAGGGTGTGCGCCCCGATGGCGAGATCGAACGTCTGCCGGCGGGCTCCCACGCGAAACAGATCATCCGGCTCAAGGTGCCGTCGCTCGAGGCTGAGCGCCACCTCGTCGAGGTGACGCTGGACGTCGACAGCTGAGCCGCCGCCTTGAGCCGGCGACCAGACGCAAGCGCACTCCAACTCATCCAGGCAGCAAAAAGGGACACACCAAAGATGGCAAAAATCTTCTGCGTTGCGAACCAGAAGGGCGGCGTCGGGAAGACGACGACAGCAGTCAATCTCGCCGCGAGCCTCGCATCGCAGGGACAGCGTGTTCTTCTCGTCGATCTGGATCCGCAGGGCAACGCCACCATGGGCAGCGGTGTCGACAAGGCCGCGTGTGCAAACACCATCTACGAAGTGCTGGTGGACGGTGTGGCGGTGGCGGATGCGCGGGTGCGGCCTGAGGCGGTTTCGTACGATGTCGTGCCGGCCAACCGCGAACTGGCGGGCGCCGAAGTCGAACTGGTGAACGTGCAGAATCGCGAGCGGCAGTTGAAGGACGCGCTGGCACTGGTGGAAGGTGAGTACGACTTCGTCCTGATCGATTGTCCGCCCGCCTTGTCTTTGCTGACCCTCAATGGCCTGTGCGCCGCACACGGCGTGGTGATCCCGATGCAGTGCGAGTATTTCGCGCTCGAAGGGCTGTCCGACCTGGTCAACACCATCAAGCAGGTGCACGCGAACCTGAACCGCGATCTGAAGGTCATCGGGCTGTTGCGCGTGATGTTCGATCCACGCATCACGCTGCAACAGCAGGTCTCCGACCAGTTGAAAGAGCATTTCGGCGACAAGGTATTTGACGTCGTTATTCCGCGCAACGTGCGTCTCGCCGAGGCGCCCAGCTACGGATTGCCGGGCGTGGTGTTCGACCGGGCGTCGCGCGGCGCGCAGGCGTACGTGCAATTTGGCGCGGAAATGATTGAGCGAGTCCGCGCGATCATCTGACGCGTAGCGAAGCACCCCAAGCTGATCGAGGAAGCACGATGAATGCAGTAGCACGAAAGAAGGGATTGGGCCGGGGGCTGGAAGCCTTGCTCGGTGGCAGCGCGGACATCACCGAGGCGGTGAAGATCGAGGGCGCGCCGAATGTCTTGCCGCTAGGCAAGCTGCAGGCCGGCAAGTATCAGCCGCGCACGCGCATGGACGAAGGCGCGTTGCAGGAGCTGGCGGCCAGTATTCGCGCGCAAGGGCTGATGCAACCGATCCTCGTGCGACCGGTTTCGGCGGACAAGTACGAAATCATCGCCGGCGAGCGGCGTTTCCGCGCGGCGCGTATCGCGGGTCTGGACGAGGTGCCGGTATTGGTGCGGGACGTGCCGGACCAGGCCGCCGCGGCGATGGCGCTGATCGAGAACATCCAGCGCGAAGACCTGAACCCGTTGGAAGAGGCCCAAGGCATCCAGCGTCTGCTCGACGAATTCAGCTTTACGCACGAGCAGGCAGCGGAATCGGTGGGGCGCTCGCGCAGTGCGGTGTCGAACCTGCTGCGTCTGTTGAATCTGGCGGCGCCGGTGCAGACGATGCTGCTCGCGGGCGATCTCGATATGGGCCACGCCCGTGCGCTGCTGGCGGTAGACGCCGCCACGCAGATCACGCTTGCCAACCAGGTCGTCAACAAGCGGATGTCGGTGCGCGAGACTGAGAAGCTGGTGACCACGACCACCAAGGTAGCGCCGGCGGTAAAGGCGAAGGCGAACAACGACGGCGGCCGCGACACGCGGCGCCTCGAAGAGGAGTTGTCGGACCTGCTGGCGGCTACGGTCAAGATCAAGCTCGGCCGCCGAGGACGCGGCCAGGTGCTGGTGGACTTCGGCGACCTCGATGCGCTCGAAGGCATCCTGGCGCGGCTGCGCGGCAACGCCACGGCTTGATCGACGATTCGCCGTGACGGTTGCCGAGCGCGAGCCCCAAACTGACAAAAGAAGTCCGCTGCGCAAGCTGATCTCCTTTGTGACGAACGAGCCGGTTCTGTCGGTTCTAGTCGTCGCACTGGTCGTGCTGCAGTGCCTGCACCCACGCCCGTGGCTCACGCTGCCGGGGCTTGTCGACTGGCAGACCGTCCTGACACTCGCAGGACTACTGATCTTGACGAAGGCCATCGAATTATCAGGATTCCTGATATGGATGGCGCACCGCGTGATCCATTACATCCACTCGGAACGGGCCCTTGCATTTATGTTGATCGGCCTGGCGGCGGCGTTGTCGACGCTGCTGACCAACGATGTCGCGCTGTTTGTGGTCGTGCCGCTCGCGTTGTCCTTGCACGAACTCACGCCGCTTCCGCTCAAGCGACTCATCATTTTCATCGCGCTGTCGGTGAACGCGGGCTCGATCCTGACGCCGCTCGGCAATCCGCAAAACCTGTTTCTCTGGCAAACCAGCGGCGTGTCGTTTGGCGGCTTCGTCTGGGGGCTGGCGCCGTTGTGTGCCGCGTTGATGGTCATGCTCTATGTCATGGCGGCATCAAGCTTCCGCGCGAAGCCGCTCGATCTGTCCAAAGACGCGGATACCCATCGCGTCGATCGCCTGTTGGTCGGCGTCGCCATGCTGTTGTTCGTCGCTTTCGTGCTGCTCGCCGATTCCCACCACGCCGGCATCGCTCTTGCGGCCATCGTCGCGGGCTTCCTGATCTGGCGCCGCGAGATCGTTTTGAAAATCGACTGGTTGCTGCTGCTGATTTTCGTGTTCATGTTCATCGTGTTGCGCAGCGTCGCGGCACTGCCGTGGGTGCATGCGATGGTCGGCCAACTGGGGCTTGCGACCCCACTGCGCGCTTTTGCCGCAGGGGCCATTCTTTCGCAAGGAATCAGCAATGTTCCGGCCGCGATCATGCTCGCCGAGTTCACCAAAGACTGGCGCGCGCTCGCTTTCGGCGTAAGCGTGGGCGGCTTCGGTATCGCAATCGGCTCGTTGGCGAACCTGATTGCGGTGCGACTTTCGAAGGAGCGCAACATGTGGCTGCCGTTTCACCTATACTCCGTGCCGTTCTGGCTGGCCGGCGGGGCAGTCGGCGGCTGGCTTCTGTTGCATATTTGATACGGACGCAAGAGCGTCTCCATGCTAGCCTTCCGGCCCGGATCAGGACAATGCAACCGAGGCCTTTTTCGCGGTCCCTCGACAGCCTTACAGTTCTCGTTCATTGGGGTCAGAATGCCGCTTTTCCGCATCATGAAGCGCCTTTTCACATGGGTTTTTGAGCGGCCTAAAGTCTTGAATTGCCTGCAACTATCGCTTACAATCGCCCGGATTTAATTGCACGGCAACCCCGTAAGCGTCACGTAAGCTGGCGGGCAGAACTAGACTTTCGGAACACAGCGATGGTGGTCAAAACGTCGAATCAGGCGCCGAAGAATGGGCACGACGAAGACCGCGCAAAACGCACGTTTTCCGCTGCGTCCGGGCAGCCCGTTACACATGACGATGGGTGGGATGTCGAGCAACAAGATAACAATATCGTTCCGCTCACGCGGGCTGAGGCAGAAAAGCTGTTCGGTCCGAATGTGAGTCGTCCATCGCGGGTCACGCCTTTCAAGGTCGTGGCGGCGCAAATGGTTTTGTCCCTGGGTGCTACGCTGGTGTGGTGGCTGTTCTACAAGCCGCCGGGCGCTGCTGCGCTGTCAGCGTTCCTTGGGGGAGCAATCTGCTGGGTGCCGAGCGCATTGTTCGCGGCACGTCTAAGGACACTTAGCGGCGCCGAAACAGTCATGAGCTGGATGATCGGCGAAGCGCTCAAGATGGGGACAACGATCGCGATGTTTGTAGCCATCGCTTTCTGGTATCACGACGTACGCTGGGTGCCGCTGCTCGTGACTTACCTCATTGCATTGAAGACGTACTGGATCGCGCTTGCCTGGCGGTGAGCCGAGAAGTGACGCAAAAAATACTGGCTGGCGCGCGGCGTCGGCAAAAAGGCGCGCGGGTTTGGCATGACTCGCGCCGGCGTGTTCCTGCGATAGGCTATTGCGGCGGGAGCAGCCCGGACTGATTTTCGACAATTTGGGTGGCATTAACGATATGGCAGCTAGCGAAGGAACGCGCGCGATGGATCCGTCCGAGTACATCGCGCACCACTTGCAGAACTTTTCTACCGCGCACCAGACGTCGATTTTCGATATTCACGTCTGGAATCTGGACACCCTGTTCTGGTCGATCGTTTGCGGCCTGCTCACCATCTTCATCCTGCATCTCGCCGCCCGTAAAGCGACTCCCGGCGTGCCGGGCCGCTTCCAGTGCGCCATCGAAATGCTGGTCGAGATGGTCGAAGATCAATCGAAGTCGATGATCCACGGCAGCCGTACCTTCATTGCTCCGCTCGCACTGTTTGTGTTCGTCTGGGTTGCGCTGATGAACTCGCTCGACTTCATCCCCGTCGACCTGCCGGGCCGCGTGATCGGCTGGCTGGGCCTCTCGGAAGTCATCCCGCACCATCGCATCGTGCCGACGGCCGACCTGAACGGCACCCTCGGCATCGCACTCGGCGTGTTCGTGCTGATGATTTACTACAACTTCAAGATCAAGGGCGTCGGCGGCTTCGTGCATGAACTGCTGTCCGCACCGTTCGGCGCGCATCCGCTCTTGTGGATCCCGAACCTGGCACTGAACATCATCGAGTTCGTCGCAAAAACGGTTTCCCTCGGCATGCGGCTGTTCGGCAACATGTACGCGGGCGAACTGTTGTTCCTGCTGATTGCTTTGTTGGGCAGCATCTGGAGCTTCGGCGCGGACACGACGGTGCTTGGCTTCATCGGCCACGTGATCGCCGGCAGCGTGTGGGCCATCTTCCACATTCTGATCGTGCTGCTGCAGGCGTTCATTTTCATGATGCTGACGCTGGTGTACCTCGGCCAGGCACACGACAAGCACTAACCTGCGCTGTCGAACAACGAATTGTTTTAGCTTTAGTTTTTTAAATCCTAGTTCCAACCAGTTCTAAAAAGACTTTTCACAAAGGAGTGATCATGCAAGCTTTCATCGCCAACATCCAGGGTCTGACCGCCATCGGTATCGGCATCATCATCGGCCTGGGTGCAATCGGCGCCTGTATCGGTATTGGCCTGATGGGCGGCAAGTACATTGAAGCGTGCGCTCGTCAGCCGGAACTGATGAACCCGCTGCAAACCAAGATGTTCCTGCTGGCTGGTCTGATCGATGCGGCGTTCCTGATTGGCGTTGGTGTGGCAATGCTGTTTGCGTTCGCGAATCCGCTGCTGGCGAAGCTGACAGGCTGAGGTTCCTCGGAAGTTTGCGCCTGAGCTATAACTAGTACAGGGCGCAGGGCGGAACGGGCACTCGGGCGCTGATCGAATACAGAATCGATGAGCGCCTTGCCGTTTCACTTTCCGAACTAGCAACGTTTAAGGAAACACCGTGAATCTCAACGCAACCCTGTTTGCGCAAATGGTCGTGTTCCTGATCCTCGCGTGGTTCACGATGAAGTTCGTGTGGCCGCCGCTGATCAACGCTCTCGACGAGCGCGCGAAGAAGATCGCCGAGGGTCTGTCTGCCGCTGAAAAGGGCAAGGCAGAACTGGAGGCCGCGCACAAGCGCGTCGAGCAGGAACTGGCACAGGCACGCAACGATGGTCAGCAACGCATTGCTGACGCGGAAAAGCGCGCAGTAACCCTCGCTGACGAAATCAAGGCGCAGGCACAAGCTGAAGCCGCCCGCATTCTCGCGCAAGCGAAGGCGGATGCAGAGCAACAAGTCGTCAAGGCGCGTGAAGCGCTGCGCGGCGAAGTGGCTGTACTCGCCGTCAAGGGCGCCGAACAGATCCTGAAGCGCGAAGTCGACCAGGCAGCTCACGCTGACCTGCTGAATCAACTGAAAGCCGAGCTCTGATCATGGCCGAACTTGCAACCATCGCCCGTCCGTATGCAGAAGCGCTGTTTGGCGTGGCCGAAGCTGGTGACATCGCCGCCTGGTCCACGCTCGTGCAGGAGCTGGCACAGGTTGCGCGTCTGCCCGAAGTGTTGTCGATCGCCACGAGCCCGAAAGTAAGCCGCGCCCAGGTCAGCGATCTGCTGCTGGACGCGGTCAAGTCGCCGCTCAAGGACAACGCGCAAGCGAAGAATCTGGTGCAAATGCTGGTGGACAACCACCGTCTGCAACTGCTGCCGGAAATCGCTACGCAGTTCGAAGAGCTGAAAAATGCCCGCGAAGGGGCGGCTGATGCGCTGATCGTCAGCGCATTCCCGCTCGAAGGCGCGCAGTTGAACGAACTCGTCGCAAGTCTCGAACGCAAGTTCAAGCGCAAGCTGAAGCCGGTGGTCGAGGTCGACTCGTCGCTGATCGGCGGAGTGCGTGTGACGGTCGGCGATGAAGTGCTCGATACCTCGGTCCGCGCGCGGCTTGCCAGCATGCAGACGGCTCTGACTGCCTGAAGCGCTTACGCGGCTGGCACGCAACAGAATTGACTATCAGGAGCGAAT
>JBEKNG010000087.1:0-11942 GCA_049523075.1 Paraburkholderia sp. | reverse complement strand
AGGGGCGGCGCATTCTGCTGCAACAGGCTCGGCGCGCCGACCAGCATCTGCTGCGTGCGCCACAACGGCCGCACGACGATATTGGCGTTTTCAGGCGGCTCCGAGCGTATCCGCAATGCAACATCGACCGAATCCTCGAACAGGTCGATAACGCGATTGGTCACGCGCATCACCACGCGCACTTCCGGATAGCGGTGCATGAATTCCGGCAGGATCTGCGACAGCAGCGTCTGCGAGATGGTGACCGGCACGCTCACACGCACCGAGCCGCGTGGCGACGCGCGCAATTGTTGCACCACGTTCACCGCCGCCTGCGCTTCCGACAGCATCGCCTGGCAATGCTGGTAAAACAGTTGACCCGCCTCGGTCAGCGCGAGCTTGCGCGTGGAGCGCTGCAGCAATCGCACGCCCAGCGACGCCTCCAGCTCCGTCAAGCGGCGCGATAAGCGCGACTTCGAGATGCCCAGCACCCGTTCGGCGGCCGAAAAACCACCGTGCTCCACAACCTGGGAAAAGTACATCAGGTCGTTCAGATTATGTGAATCAATCTTCATCTCATCGTTCCATGAATAGAACAATCCATTGCGTGACGGTGGCTGGCACCGCGAAAAACGGTCCCTATAATATCCCTATGTTTCAGAAATAGCGCTATTCCCCATTTTTCAAGGTGACTTTTGATGAGCTCGACACGCACGATCGAACGCACGTACCCAGCGGTTCGCACGACCGAAGGCGGCGGCTTTATTGTCAACCGCCCGTTTCCTACCCGCATGTTGATGGATTTCGACCCGTTTCTGCTGCTCGACGAAATGGGCCCGATCGACTACGCGCCCGGCGAAGCCAAGGGCGCGCCGGACCATCCGCACCGCGGCTTCGAGACGGTCACCTACGTGCTGGAGGGCCAGTTCGGCCACAAGGATTCGGCGGGTCACTCGGGTACGCTGCGCGCCGGCGACGTACAGTGGATGACCGCGGGCGCCGGTGTCGTCCACAGCGAAATGCCGGACCCGGAGTTCGTGCGCACCGGGGGCCGCGTGCACGGATTGCAACTGTGGGTGAACCTGCCGCGCAGCGACAAGATGGTCGCGCCGCGCTATCAGGAAATGCCGTCGGCGCAGATTCCGGCCGCGACCTCCGATGATGGCCAGGTCAGCGTGAAGGTGATCGCAGGCGAAGCGCTGGGCGTGGCGGCGGCGATCGAAACCCGCACGCCGATCCTGTTTCAGCATTTCACGCTGCAGCCGGGTGCGAAGGTCGTGCATGCTGTGCCGCCTAACTACCGGGTGTTCGCTTACGGGCTGTCGGGCAAGGGCTTCTACGGCGAGGCTCGCCGCGAAATCGGCGCGCAGCAGATGGTCGTGTTCGGCAACGACGGCGAGACAGTCACCCTGGCGGCCGGTGAGGAGCCGCTCGAGGTACTGCTGCTGGGCGGCGTGCCGCTGAAGGAGCCGGTGGTGCGCTACGGTCCGTTCGTGATGAACACCGAAGACGAGATCCGCCAGGCCGTGACCGACTATCAGGCGGGCCGGATGGGGCAGATCACCCACTGACAGCCACGGCACGAAGCCGCACAATTTCGTTCACAATAGCGACTCATGCCGCGCGCCGCAGCCCCCTTGCGCCGCGCGGCGCATCCCGTCCCTGTTCAGGAGCGCGCATGACAGAGTCCACCGTTACAGCTCATATCGGCTCGACGAATTTTCAGGTTCTTCTCGACGATGGCAAGCACTCGTGGCTCGCCGACGAACCCGAGTCGCTCGGTGGCGGCGACCGCGGCCCCGGTCCCATGACGTTGTTGCTGTCGAGCCTCGGCGCCTGCACGTCGATTACCCTGAAAATGTATGCGCAGCGCAAGGGCTGGCCGCTCGCAGACGTTCGCGTGACGCTATCTATCGAGACCGGCGACGAAGGCTCGACGATCGACCGGCGCATCGTGCTCGAGGGCGATCTGTCGGACGAGCAGCGGGAACGTCTATTGCAGATCGCCAATGCGTGCCCGGTCCACAAGATCCTGACGCGCCCGATCTCGATTCGCACGGGCCTTGCCGCCGCCTGAGCCGGCTCGATGGCAGCGTGTCTAGTCCGGACCCATCGCTTAAAGAGGAAGGCACCGTTTTGAATTTCGAACACCTTGTCCAGATCAACGATCCGTTGAATCCGTTCGTCGACACCATGACCCGCGCGCAGTTATGGGAGGGGCTGGTGCTGCGCGCCGAACAGCCGCAACTGTTCGTGCTGGGACTCGACACATGCACGATCCTGTCGCGCACCGACAGCACGCTCGAGCGCGAACTGCACTACGGGCAGGTCACCGTGCGTGACCGCGTCACGTTCCTGCCGGATGACAGCGTGCGCTATGACATCCTCCCAACCGAAACGCATGTGGGCGGCTCGCTCACAATGACCATCGAGCAACCCGACGAACTGCAACTGTTCCTGCGCTTCGAGTACAGCACGACCCTGCCCGTCTCCGACGATCAGGATGCGCGCCAAACGCAGGAAATCGTCAAATCGGCGTACCGCGAGTCGGATATCGATACCGTGCGGTTGATTCGTCAGTACGTGCAAGGCCGCAAGGCGCCTGACGCGCTGCATTGAGCTTTGGGGGGCACGGGGCGGCAACTGTCCGCCCGCGTCCTGCCGTGCGGCTCGCACGACTAACTACACCCAAATGCCCTGATCCTCGAACACCCCTTCCCTGCCAATCCCCTCACTATCGAAACCATAATCCGATAAATTCATCGATCTTGTAAATGGAAACGATTATCATTTAGAATTACTTCATCGAATCGACAAACCGACGGAACGAATGAACGACCTCACGCGCTCTTCTACGCTTAGCCTGCGCGGCATTGCGGCCGCTGCGCTGACCACCCGTCCGAAAGCCGGCACGACGGCAGCCGCTCCGAGACAATCCAGCGAACGCAGCAGCGGAGCAGCGCCGAAGGCTAATACTGTCGCGCCATCGGTACGCAGTGAAACGCTCTTGCAAGGGCGCAGCCTCGTGAGCATCGTGCATAACGGCGAGACCTACCAGCTTCGCGCCACGCGGCTCGGCAAGCTGATTTTGACGAAGTAACGAGGGATATACCGGGTATTGTGGGGACCACCTCTTCGAGAGGTGTTGGGCATTAGCCAGCAAAGACGGCTTGCACGCGACATCTAGACCCCTTCGTGCAGATAATCAAGCCAGCCGTCGCAGCAAGCCAGGCCATTTTTTTGGTTCTCACCCAACGCGGACAGGCGCCAAAGCGCGTGTCGCAACTGCTGAATGAACAGGACAACGAGGCCGTGTGGATGGCAACATCCCGCGGCTTTCGTGTTTTCGCAGGCGCAGCTTGCCGCGCACCTCGCTCAGGCGATCCCGAGCGCCGCGATGCCGGCGCGGGCGACCGCCGCGTCCTGCTCCGATTTCACACCGGACACACCAATCGAGCCCACCACTTCGCCTTCGAAGACGATCGGCACGCCGCCCTCCACCATCGCGACCAATGGAACGCTCAGGAAAGCCGTACGGCCATTCTTGACGATGTCTTCATACACCTTGGTTTCGCGGCGGCCGAGCACGGCCGTGCGGCCCTTGCCGATCGCCATTTCGACGGTGCTGGGCGCGGTCCCATCCATCCGGTGCAGGTGGAGCAGATGCCCGCCGTCGTCGAAGATCGCGACGGTCACGTTCCAATGGTTGGCTGCCGTGTGCGCTTCGGCGGCAGCGGCCAGTTTCTTGACGTCTTCGTCGGTCAGTGCAGGTTTGGTTCTCACAGGTGACCTCTCTGTATCCTGAACTCAACAAGCCGTTAGCGCGTCCAGCCCCAAAACATGAGCCACCAGGCACTATCGACGACCGCGAGTGCGGTGATAAACCATACCATTGCAAAGCCGCGCTGGAAAAGCCGCGCACTGTAACGCCGTGTGACCAGCCACGCGAGCCAGGCGCTCCACAGGTTGGCCACCGCCAGAATCGCGATGCGCAGATCCGACGCCCACCATAGCGAAACATGCTCCGCGCGCAGCAGCGACAGCGTGGTCGCCGACAACCCGAGAAACACGCCCGCGCCGGCAATCGGAATCAGCCCTTGCGCGAGATGATGCAACCGTACCGCGCGAAAACGGCCCAGCGTGCGGGTGGCGCCCATCAGCAGCACCAGCAAGGCCGTGCCGTAGACGAGCCCGGTGGCGAGGATATAGCCGATCACCAGCGAGCCGTCGAGCCACGAAAATACATCGTTCTGCTCAGGGTAATGTGTGAAGAGAAACCACGGTGCGTTGGTAGCCAGCGGCCACGTAATGTCGCGATCGACCAGCCAAGTCGCGAGAAACATCTTCAGGTCGACGAACCACGTCGACGCAGTCCAATGAAACGCGCCAATCGCGATGCCAAGCAATCCATATAGAATCAACGCGGTGTCCCAGGCGCTCGCCTGTTTGTCGCCAAGTTGCGCCACCTCCGAGGACGGTGCGCGCCACCTCAACGCGATCGCATCGCGATGACCGCTGCAGCGGCCACACATGTGGCACGCGGCCGCGCCCTTCATGTTGCGCAGCGGCACGAGCGGCGCGCAGTTGATCGGAATCACGCGATGCCCGTGTTCGCCCTCTTTGTATGAGCGGCGCCACGCGTCTTCGTCGACCTCGTAGTGGAACGGCGCGAGCCGCGCCAGCAGTGAAAAAACCCCGTTGACGGGGCACAGATATTTGCACCAGACGCGCTTCTCGCGTCCGTACAGCAAGCCGATGATCATCGCGGCGAAGGTCGAGCCGCCGAGCACCAGCAGCACCGCCTTGGGATACTGGTAGACGCTCACCATCTGGCCGTAGATGGTGGTCAGGCCGAAGGCGACGAATGGCCAGCCGCCCCAGCGCATCCAGCGCGGGATTGCCCAGCCGCGCCCATATTTGCTGGCGAACTCGGCGAGCGCGCCCTCCGGACACAGCACGCCGCACCACACGCGCCCCAGCATCACCATGGATAGCAGGACGAACGGCCACCAAATGCCCCAGAACACGAACTGGGCGGCCAGCGTGAGGTTGTTCCACAGATGCGCGGTCTCGTCGGGCAATGGCGTGAAGGCCGGCACGAGAATCAGAAACGCGTAGACCGACACCACCACCCACTGGATACCGCGAATCAGCGCCCCATGCCGCTGCATCCACTGGCCTGCCGCAGCGAGCCGGCCGGCACGACCGGAATCGCTGGCGTCGCCGGTTTGGCTTGGGACACCGCTCATGCTGCGCGCCCTGCCGCCCGCTGCACCGGCCGCCGGTTAGCCTGGCGTACCAGCAGATACACAACGCCCCAGTACACCGCATAGGCGATCAGATTCGTCAGCGCAGGATGCGCACGATAGCCCGTGAGCGTGGCGACGAGCGAACCGAACGTGCTCGAATCGTCGAGCAGCGCCGACGTGTTCCACAACGGGTCGACGAGGGTGGGCAGAATTTCCTTGTCGATCAGCTTGTCGACGCCGGTCTGGAAGAGGCCCGCGCCGAGAAACAGCAGCATGATTTCGGTCACGCGGAAAAAGAGCCGCCATGAGAAGAACTTGCCGCCCAGTTGCAGCACGTAGAACGTCAGGAAAGCGAGGGCCAAACCGATCAGCACGGCCAGCATCTGGCTGCCGTCCACATGGCCCGATTGTCCGAAGCCGAGCCCATACAGGAAGATGACCGTTTCGCTGCCTTCCCGGGCAATCGCCAGCGCGACCAGCACGGCAATGCCCCACCAGTTCGAATCGCGGGTGCTCTGTTGCAGCGACTGCTCCATGTCGCGCTTGAGCGTGCGGCCGTGCTGTTTCATCCACAGCACCATTTGCACGATCAGCACACAGGCGACCAGCACCATCGCCGTCTGGAAGTAATCCTGCGCGTCGCCGGACAGCACTTCGGTGAAACCGATCAGTGCCGCACCGAGCCCGATCGCCGCGAGGATGCCCACGCCGACGCCCGCCCACAGATATGGCAAACCTCGCCGCGCATTGTCGTCGCCGTTCTTCAGCCACGCATACAGGATGCCGACGACCAGCAGCGCCTCGACGCTCTCCCGCCACACGATAAACAACACCTGACCCATCGAACTTCTCCTACTGCTTGAGCGGACGCCGCGCATCCGCCTCCAGACCGGTTACCGCTTCGACTACCTGGCGACGATCACGCCCTGCGCCTGCTGGTGGAAATCGTCAAAAAACTTGTACTCGCCCGGCGACAGCGGCGCGATCACCACGAACGATTCCGCGCCCGGCGCCAGCACTTTTTCCTTGCGCAGCTGAACGCTCTCGAATTCAGCCGCGCCCTTACCCGAGTTGCGCACTTCGATCTTGATGCGCTGCCCGGCCGGTACTTCGATGCGCGCTGGATTGAGCTTGCCGTCCGTCATTTCGAGCTTGAAGGTCGGCAGGTCCGCAGCATGGGCGGCGCCGACGAGCGAGGTCGTCATGGCGAGGATCGCGATCTTTCGGTTGATTCTCATTGGCCTTTCCAGAAAACCCGGCGCGCCTTCGCGCGCCGGTGGCTCGCTGCACGTATGGGGCACTGACGTCGCGCCAGTCGGCGCGACGCTGCGCACGCGCGTGCATGGAGCGTGCGTCAAATCAATACCCGCCCTTCTTGCCAATACCTGCGTACGTGAAGTCGTATTCAAGCGTGAACGGCGTGAACCACGGACCCACGCCGGTTTCCTTGTCGACGTGACGACCGAAGGCCATGTGGCCAGTTTGCATCGGCGGTGCGATGAAGAGCTTCAGGTGGTATTTGCCCGGGCCTTGCAGCTTGACGTTGTCGCCGTAGTGCGGACCGTCGTCGGCGACCATCGCCATCATGTCGCCCTTCTGCGTCTGCGTGGAACCGGCCTTCGAGAGTTCGTAGCTCACCTGCAGATAGGGCATCCAGTCGCCTTCGGCGAAACCTGTCGGGTTGTTCTTGACGGCGTGAATGTCGGCTTCGAGGTGGACGTCCGACTCCGATGCCTTGCGCATCATCCCCTCCGGTTCCATCGTGATCGGCTGCAGGTAGACCGCGCCTATTTCCATGCCACCCTGAATCTTCTGCTTGCCGACAGGATATTCAGCGGCCGTTGCCGACACCGCGGCCACCGCCGCGATGGCCACCATGCCGCCACGCAGAAATGAAGAGACACGCATTGAACCTCCTTGCTTTTTTAGGCTGAGACGACGAAAAGCAGGCGGTGAACGGGACGCCGCCTTCCATTCAAATTCATTTCTCAAAAATTACTAACGTTAATGCGAACCATTCTCAATATTGGATGAAGTTTATCATCCTTCGGCGTCGAGAACAATTGACGATGCCATAGAACCCTTTTGCACAAAGGGTTTGTGCGTCTGGTCGGCAGCAAGGGTCGCTCTGACAGGGCCGTCGCTCTATTCTTACAAAATAGTTCGACTCGGGGTCAGATTGAAGGCGACACAGTTGGAATAAGGTCCAACGGAAGTATGCGAGGTGAAAATGGGTGAGGTCACAAGCCGTGCGCTGAGCACATACGGCAAACCGGCCGGCCTCGACAGAGGCCGGCCGGAATCTCAGTTGGTGCCGGTCAGATGATCGCCGACATTCGCGCCAAACACGCGTTGACGCAATAGCGCGAGCTGGTCGCGCGTCTGGGCCGCCTTTTCGAATTCGAGGTTCTTGGCGTGCTCCATCATCTGCTTCTCGAGCCGCTTGAGCTCCTTGGACAGCTGCTTCTCGGACATGTCCTCGAACTTGGCCCGCTGTTGCTGCTCCTTCAGTTCGGCGCGCGCTTCGTCGACGTTGTAGACGCCATCGATAATGTCCCTGATGCGCTTGACCACACCGCGCGGCGTGATGCCCATCTCCAGATTGAAGGCGATCTGCTTGTTACGGCGCCGCTCGGTTTCGTCAATGGCGCGGCGCATCGAATCCGTGATGCGGTCTGCGTACAGAATCGCCCGGCCGTTCACATTCCGCGCCGCGCGGCCGATCGTCTGAATCAGCGAGCGTTCGGCGCGCAGGAAGCCTTCCTTGTCCGCATCGAGAATCGCCACCAGCGAGACTTCCGGAATATCGAGTCCTTCGCGCAGCAGGTTGATCCCCACCAGCACGTCGAACGTGCCGAGCCGCAGGTCGCGGATGATTTCGACCCGCTCGACCGTATCGATGTCGCTGTGCAGGTAGCGCACCTTGACACCGTGGTCGGCGAGGAACTCGGTCAACTGCTCGGCCATGCGCTTGGTGAGCACCGTGACCAGCACGCGGTCGCCTGCCTTCACGCGTTCGTTGATCTCGGAAAGGATGTCGTCGACCTGGGTACGCGCCGGACGCACTTCGATTTCGGGGTCGACGAGGCCAGTCGGCCGCACCAGTTGCTCGGCCACCTGCCCTGCCGTCTTCTGCTCATAGTCGGCGGGAGTGGCCGACACGAATACCACCTGGCGCATCTTGCGCTCGAATTCGTTGAACTTGAGCGGCCGGTTATCGAGCGCCGAAGGCAGCCGGAAGCCATAATCGACGAGATTTTCCTTACGCGCCCGGTCGCCGTTGTACATGCCGTTCAACTGGCCGATCAGCACGTGCGATTCGTCGAGCAACATCAACGCGTCGCTCGGCAGATAGTCGACGAGGGTTGGCGGAGGTTCGCCCGGCGCCGCGCCCGAGAAGTGCCGCGAGTAGTTTTCGATGCCTTTGCAAAAACCCAGTTCCTGCAACATTTCCAGATCGAAACGGGTGCGCTGCTCCAGACGTTGCGCCTCCACCAGCTTGCCGCCGCTGTAGAAAAACTCGAGCCGGTCGCGCAGTTCAACCTTGATCGTTTCCACCGCACGCATCACGGTTTCGCGCGGCGTCACATAGTGCGACGACGGGTACACGGTGAAGCGCGGAATTTTCTGACGGACGCGGCCAGTCAACGGGTCGAATACTTGCAGTGTCTCGATTTCGTCGTCGAACAGTTCGACCCGCACCGCCATCTCGGCGTGTTCCGCCGGAAAGATGTCGATGGTGTCACCGCGCACGCGGAACGCGCCGCGTTGGAACTCGGTCTCGTTGCGGTTGTATTGCATCGCGATCAGCCGCGCAATGATGTCGCGCTGACCAATCTTGTCGCCGGTGCGCAGCGTCAGAATCATCTGATGATATTCAGACGGATTACCGATACCGTAGATCGCCGACACCGTCGCGACGATCACGACGTCCCGACGCTCCATCAGGCTTTTGGTCGCCGAAAGCCGCATCTGCTCGATATGCTCGTTAATCGACGAGTCTTTCTCGATGAACAGGTCGCGTTGCGGTACATACGCTTCCGGCTGGTAGTAGTCGTAGTACGAAACAAAGTACTCGACCGCGTTGCGCGGGAAGAACTCGCGAAACTCGGAGTAAAGCTGGGCCGCCAGCGTCTTGTTCGGCGCGAATACGATGGCCGGACGGCCGAGCCGCGCGATGGTGTTCGCCATCGTGAAGGTCTTGCCGGAGCCGGTCACGCCAAGCAGCGTCTGGAACGACAGGCCGTCCTCGACACCTTCGACAAGCGTATCGATGGCGGTTGGCTGGTCGCCGGCGGGCGGGTACGGCTGGTAAAGCTGGAACGGCGAGCCTTCGAACGTCACGAATTTCGACTCGTCGAGAGCGTCGTTGACTTCAGTCAGATGATGTTCGGACATGTGTGCGGCACCAGGGCCTGGGCAAAGAACTATTCTAGCGGTTTGCGCAAGCGCGGGCTGAGCAGCGGACCGGGGCCTGACGCGGCGAAAGACGGCTGAGTTGCGCGCAACGCTTGGGGAGATTTGTGGCGGGTATCCGGCGCCCCTCTGAGTGCGGGGGCAAATCCGCATAAAAGCCGCAGCGCGGCGGCTTTTGTGACTTCCCGCAACTGCCGGGCCAGCGCCGCTCACTTGTCTAAACTGATGGCAAAGCGCTGTTTTTCAAGCAAATAATCGGCTCGAGAAGCGGCTGCGGCCCAAAAAACGCGCCGGGATTCGCTACAATGGCGTGTTGCGCTCGCTGCTGCTTTTTAAACGCCGACCTGCCTGTCTTGGCCTGCCTAACCGCAAGTCGCATGTGCAGGCTTGCACCGCCGGTGCCGCAGCCATGCTTGAAGCCGTCCCTCTTTTCACTACTGCCGAACCATCATGTCTCTGTTCTCCGCCGTCGAACTTGCTCCCCGCGACCCGATCCTGGGCCTGAACGAAGCCTTCAACGCCGATACGCGCGCTACCAAGGTCAACCTGGGCGTGGGCGTGTACTTCAATGAAGAAGGCAAGATTCCGCTGCTGCGCGCCGTGCGCGACGCGGAAAAGGCACGCATCGAAGCGGCGCTGCCGCGCGGCTACCTGCCGATCGAAGGCATTGCTGCCTACGACGCGGCCGTGCAGAAACTGCTGCTCGGCAACGACTCGCCGCTGATCGCCGCGGGCCGTGTGGTGACCGCGCAGGCACTGGGCGGCACGGGCGCACTGAAGATCGGCGCCGACTTCCTGAAGCGCGTCAACCCGGCCGCCAAGGTCGCGATCAGCGACCCGAGCTGGGAAAACCACCGTGCCCTGTTCGAAAGCGCAGGCTTCGAAGTCGTCTCGTACCCGTACTACGATGCGAAGACACAAGGCGTGAACTTCGAAGGCATGCTGGCGGCGTTGAACGGCTATGCAGCCGGCACGGTCGTCGTGCTCCACGCGTGCTGCCACAACCCGACCGGCGTCGACCTGACCGCGGCCCAATGGCAGCAGATTGTCGAAGTCGTCAAGGCCCGCGACCTGGTGCCGTTCCTCGACATCGCCTATCAGGGCTTCGGCGAGAACATCGAAGCGGATGCTGCGGCTGTGCGTCTGTTCGCGCTCGCTGAACTCAACGTGTTCGTCTCGTCGTCGTTCTCGAAGTCGTTCTCGCTGTACGGTGAACGCATCGGCGCGCTGTCGATCATCACCAGCAGCAAGGAAGAAGCCTCCCGTGTGCTGTCGCAACTCAAGCGCGTGATTCGCACGAACTACTCGAACCCTCCGACCCATGGCGGTTCGGTTGTCGCAGCCGTGCTCGGCTCGCCGGAACTGCGCGCCACATGGGAATCGGAACTCGGCGAAATGCGCGACCGTATCCGCGCCATGCGCAACGGTCTGGTCGAACGCCTGACGGCGAGCGGCGTAGATCGCGACTTCAGCTTCGTGAACGCGCAACGCGGCATGTTCTCTTACTCGGGTCTGACGCCAGCGCAAGTGGACCGTCTGCGTGAAGAATTCGGCATCTATGCCGTGAGCACGGGGCGCATCTGCGTGGCCCCGCTGAACACGCGCAACATTGATGCCGTGGCCAGCGCGATTGCTCATGTGCTGAAGTAACGCCTTGAAGAGCGGCGGCGCCGGTTGAGGGCCGCTCATTCTCTGCATAGGCTTAGCGGTATAAAAGAACGGTGCCCTGTGATCAGCAAGGCGCCGTTTTCACTGATGCTGAAGACCTCAGCGTTTGTCGCGATGGATGTCGTGCGTGACGAAACCGGCATCGTTATCGGGCATAGCCAGCCAGTCGGGTTGCGCCAGAGAGTTGCGGATGTCCAGCAAGCCGCTTTCCCAGTGTTCGCGCATGGTCGACAAGCCGAACTGGAAGTCCTTGAAATGCCCTTCGTACTCCTTCTGCCGGTAGATCAGATGGATGACGTTGTAGCGTTTCGAACAGGACAGTTCATCGGCCAACTTGCACCAGGCGTCGTCGCGATGTTCGGGCGCCACGCGGTCGAGCACCTCGCGCAACACGTGCCTGAAGCGCTGCGAACGCTGCAGCATGTCGGTGACAAGGCGCGTACGGCTCGAATACTGGATGTCCTTCATGCGACCCTGCACGTCGGTGATATTGTCCGGCACCGGGCCGATCGCGCTCCACAGATCCACCTGAAACGCGAGCGTGTCATGACGTGGCGTGGTCTGGACAACTTCGTAGAGCGGCGTGTTGGACATCAGGCCGCCGTCCCAGTAGTACTCCCCATCAATTTT
>JBEKNG010000086.1:0-12088 GCA_049523075.1 Paraburkholderia sp. | reverse complement strand
CTCGCCGTGCCGCCATAGGTGTTGGTGGCGGTCGTTCCCTGTCCATAGGTGTGCGTCGCGGTGCCGCCGTAGTGATTAGTCGCGGTCGTTTGGCCTGAGCCTTGCGCATGCGTTGCCGTGTCGCCGTAGCGGCCGGTCGCGGTCGTGCCTTGCCCATAGGTGTGCCACCCCACGCATTAGAGCGGGTGGTCGACCCCGAACCGTAAGCATGTGAAGTACTCCCTCCGTACGCCTTAGCGTGAGACCACGCCCCGGCCCGCCCCGTAACGAGCGCGGGTATCAGTAACGCCGCGAGCCGGCGAGATCCTTATAAGGATCTGCGACGATCACGTCAGTAAACGGGAAATATATCGCGCCGGTATCGAAGGCGACACGTAACGCTTCGTCGATAGTCGGGGGCGCGTCCGCGACGGCAATCAGCTTCTCCTTGGGCGCAAACGCGGTCATGGTCTTGCCGTCGTAATAGAAGTCCGACGCCGGCCCGTCCCCAAGCGTGACCACCTTGAGCTTGTCGGGCCGCCCTACCGTGACCTCGGACTGGGTGGAATAGACTAGCGGCGCACCAAGGCGGCTCGGACTCTCATAGGAGACGACCGCTGTGAAGGACATGGTTTTGGCCGCGGCAAGGCGCGCGCATGCCGCTTTGAGAATCTCAATTGCATGAGGCTCGAGGCCGCGCTGAAATGCCGGCGCGGCAGACTTCATGGTGTGCCTGGCGGCCGCTTTCGACCGATGCTGGGTCGTCTGGGCGTCGCCGTCGACGGCCAGACACGAGCTCAAGACGACGGCGGTCACTTTCCATTTCAGTTTTTCGCAAGTCATCACAACCTCGATCACCATTCCTGATTAACGGCGTCTGAATCGCCAATCACGGAATCATGCCGCATTCAAACATCTTGTCGGCAATCGGAGCCGCCACCCTGGCGATAAAAGCTGCGCGCATCTGTGGGTCACCCTGCAGCACTTGCACCGCCTGCTGCTCCCGCTCGGATTTCGCGCGCCCCTGTTTTGCGACCCGCTCCTGCCATAGCTGCTCACAGGACGATTGCTGGTAGCGTTGAACAAGCCTGTCGGCGAGCACGTCCATCATTGGGTATTGAGCGATTGCCGCACCCGCAAGCAACAACGCCGACACCGCCGCAAACGCAAGAAGAGGTTTGTTCATGGATGGTCCTCGTATCGTCATCAAAACTTCATCGTTCCAGGTAACCGCCTGGATGAGTGCTTCCGCGAGAACGGGATAGCCATTGAATTCACGCGCCGCCTGTCTGCTGGCTCAATTCCAACCGCATCCGCCCAACTGGCAGACTAGATGACCAGCGGGCATACCAATATTGGACCTTGGTCCAATATGCGTCGCCCACAATCGCCGATCAGCCGATCGAATGGGACTAAGGTCCCATTGCAGAAGCGTCGTGGACCGTCTACTTTTCTGGCACAGGGCCGCTCTGGCAGGCAGCGGTTACTTCCGCGCGAACGGCCCCTACCAGACGACGAAAACTGCTGCCGTACCGCACACGCAAGGTGCTTCATCGCGCGACGCAGCTCACCTTCGACAACCGCCAGATGCAACTCGTCCCGGAGCAAAGAATGCGAGTCAGACTGTCGACACGCGCGCTGGCGCTTGCGCTGTCGCTTTCCATGGTGTTTCCTGGCGCTCGTGCGGCGCAATGCGAGTCACCAGTACTACATCTTCACCGGGCAGTCATGGATGACGTCCACCGACCTCAAATGCGGATGGATAGAAACGAAGACACTTCTGGCAAAGATGTCGAAAGTGCCGGCCGATCCCACCTGGGCGGACCTTAAGCCCTTCATTCCGGCAGCTAAATCAACCCAGGCCAAAGCGCCGGCGGTCTACTTCAGCAATACGCCCGCAGCGCTGATCGTGTTCGACGGACAACCTGTCTACACGAAGATTCCCGGCACCCAGCTGGTGTTCGCGAAGAATACCGACAGCGATGTATTCGTCTACTCGCCCACCAATACGTACTACTACCTGAGCGCCGGCCGCTGGTTTTCCGCACCGGCGCCCAGCGATCCGTGGACGTTCGCGACCAATCAATTGCCGCCTGATTTCGCCAGCATTCCACGCGATAGCGCAGCCGCCCGCGTTTTGAGTTCCGTGCCCGGAACTCCGGAAGCAGCTGATGCCGTGCTGCTTGCGCAAATTCCGATCACGGTCGAGATCGACCCCAGCGCGGCTGCGGCTGCGGTCAAGGTTTCATACAGCGGTGAACCCGACTTCAAACCGATTGAAGGCACGCCGCTCTCATACGCAGCGAATACGCCCGACAAAGTCATCAAGGTGCAGAACCAGTACTACGTGTGTTCCCAGGGCGTCTGGTTTGACGCCGCATCGCCAAACGGGCCATGGCAAACCAGTACCTCCGTGCCGCAGGTGATCTATGCGATTCCGCCGAGTTCGCCCGTTTATAACGTGACTTACGTGACCCAATACGCCACGCCGACCGGTGCGGTGCAAGCGAGCTATACCGCGGGATACCTCGGCGTCTTCATCGCGGGTGCCGCGATCGGTGCGATCATCGCGCAAGGTAACGGCTACTACTATCCGCCCTATGTGGTCGTAGGCCGTGGGCCTTACCCGGTCTACTATCCGCGTCCTGCGCCCTACGGCTATCGCACCTACAACCCTTATACGGGTGCCAGCGGCGTCAGAGGCGTCGCTTATGGGCCGAATGGCAGCGCGCACTGGGGCACCTCATACAACCCATACACGGGCACCTATGCACGCGACGGGAGCGTTTCGGGGCGAAACGGCAGCGCAAGCGTTGGGCAGGCCTACAATCCGTATACGGGCGCGTACGGGGCCACGCGTCAGGGCTCGAATGCGTATGGACAGTGGGGCAGTTCCGTCGTCACGAAGGGCAACCAGTGGGCCGCAACCCAGCATTCGACGACGGCCGCGGGTTCGGTCGGGACCTATCGGAATTCAGCGGGCGGCAAAGCGGTATCCGGCGCGAGCGTGAACGGCCGCGCTGTAGCGGGCAAAACCGCGGGCGGTGACATGTACGCAGGTCGCGACGGAAACGTCTATAAGAACAGCAATGGAATCTGGCAGAAATGCGACAATGGCTCCTGGTCTTCTGTGAACAAGCCAGCAGGACAGGCTGGACAACCGGGAGCACAAAGCGCGCAACAAAAGCGCACCGCCGGCACCCAGACATCGAATCCACCCGCAGCCGGGCCCAGATCGCAGAGCGCGCAACAAGGCCGTACCAACGCAGCCCCGGCGACGAATCCAGTGAGCGCCCAGCCCAAAGCGCAGACCGCCCAACAGCAGCGCCCTACCTCGACCCAGCCCGCCCGCTCCCCGGCTAAGCCGCCAATCACGCAGGGCTATCAACCGCAGCGCCCGATACCTGTAGCGGCAAACAGGCCCGGCGGCAACGCGCCCCAAAGTGCTGGGGGCGGCTCGAACCGACCCGGTGGACAGCCCTCCTCCGCAGAGCTGAACCAGCAAATGCAAAGCCGCCAGCGAGGCGCGGCCGAAAGCCAGCGCTACACGCAGAGTGCGCGCGGCGGCGGCGGTGGCGGCCTTCGTCGATAGCACTCCACGACCGACACTCGCGTCATCCACCGGCCGTCTCAGGCTCGGAGCACTCGACGAATGCGCGATGATGCCGTGTGCTCCCACGCGGTTCTGCGCTCCTCCGAACGCCCCCATCAGCGTGCGGCGTCATGCGCAGGCGACATCATTGATTGAACCAGCGGTACTGCAGTGCCAGCGAAAAGCTCTGGAAATTGCCGCCGATACGGGTGATCAGCCCCCGCGACCACGCCAGCTTCGCGGACCATCGCGTAGCGAGCGGAATCGACAGCGTCACGCCGTAGCGCACGCTGCGCTGCAGATCCTGATCCTCGATGCCATTGACGTTCGTCCGGCCGCCTGTGAAGTACGTCGCGTCCGCCGCGATCCAGAACCCCGGCCGCCAGGTGTAGCCTCCATGCCACTGGAATTCCGGCATGGGAGCTTGACTGCGCCGATGACCGCCAAAGAAATCGTCATTGTCGGTGTAAAGCCAGACGCCCGCCGCTCCCTCCAGAAACCAGTTGCCTAATGGCTGGGATACGCCTATCTCGGGCTTGAACGACCAGCGATTTGCTCCCACGTTGATGAGACGTGACGGTACGTACTGGCCTGTCGGCGCTACGACCGTCAAACTGGTGCCAACGATAGTGGATGGGACGCGTCGCGCGAATCCTTCCGGCGTGAGCGCAGGGTCGCCGAGCAGATTCATCGCAAGCCTGAACCGTGCGTCACTGAGTCCGGACCGGTAGGCCTGCTCAGGCAAGCCCATGACGTCACCGGTCACGTTTGCGTCGGCGTACGGCACCGACATCGCGACGCTCGCTGTGTGTCCCGCAATGCCGAAGCTGTGCGAAAAACCGAGCGACCACGTGTTGATGGTCGCGTGCACGTTGGTAATCGGCAGCGAGGGATCGACCGAGAAACCACCGCTCGAGCGCGCATAATCCAGCGCCACGAAGTTGGTGCCGACCGGAACAGCCGAATAGCTGCGTGGCTCCATTTCCTGCCCATAGGCCAACGCGGACCCGAGTAGCACCGCGCACGCCGTCGTGTGCCGAAAGAGACTCACGGCACACGAGGTCGGATTGAATCTGCGCAGACCGTCAATCCCGGCCAGGCGACCCCAGCCGAGTGGCGTTCCCGGCTTTTCCATGACCGTCGTCCCTTATCGATCGTGGGTGCGGCGACGGCGGGCGTCCGTCCTATGTGCAGGCATGCACGCTACGGCGACCTGCAGAGGAGCCCAAATATCACGCCTCGCCTTCAGGATCGCCCGGCTATCATCTAACAATTGCCCGCGCTATGAACGCGCGTCTTGCCGGTTCAGGTCAATAGTGGCGTGAGCGGTCTTTTAAAGCTATTGGACTTTGGTCCCAGGGTTGCGACTCCGAAGACGATTCCGATCCACACGCCTGCGTTCGCGGATGAGTCTCAAACGACGGACTGTCGCGCCGAACCGGAGTCCCAAACTCTATAGCTACAGCTCCTAAACTTTCCAGCCTCCGCCCAAAGCCTTATAGAGGGTAATCAGATTACTCAGCTCGGCGAACCGGTCGTTGATCAGTTGCTGCCTTGCCGTGTACAACGTGCGTTCGGCATCCAGCAGGACCAGAAAACTATCGGTTCCCGCGCGATAACGCGCCTGCGCCAACTCGTCGTAATGCGTTGAAGCCGATACGTACTCGCGGTCCGACTCCACCTGGTCGACATACGTCGCGCGCCCGGCGAGCGCATTCGCCACTTCCTTGAAGGCGGTCTGAATCGCCTTTTCGTAGCTGGCGACGTCGATCTGTGTCTCTATCTTCGCCACGTCAAGTGTCGCCCGATTGTTCCCATAGTCGAAGATAGGCATCGTCACGGTAGGCGCGAATGTCCATGCGCCAGTCGCTGCCTTGAACAATCCCGACAGCGCAGGACTGGAGGTGCCCGCCGCGGTCGTCAGCTGGATTGATGGAAAGAAGGCCGCGCGGGCCGCTCCGACGTTCGCGTTGGCGGCTTTCAACGTATGCTCCGCCTCGACGATGTCGGGTCGCCGGGTCAGCAGGTCGGACGGCACACCCGCGCTCACCGCCGGCAATTGCACCGCCTCCAGGGCGCCGCTACTCAGCAGACCGTCGGGAATGGGGCAGCCGATCACCGCCACCAGATTGTTGAGGTCTTGCGCCACCGCACGCTGGTCGGCGATCAGGCTCGAACGCACACTCGCATACTCCGATTCAGCCTGCCGCACGTCCTGCATCGAAGCATTGCCGATCTGCTCGCTTTGCAAATTCACCTGATAGGTCTGCCGGTCGGCTTCGGCCGTCTGGGTCGCCACCTCGAGCAGCGATTGATCGGATAGCCATTGAAAATAGTCGGTCGCTACCGTTGCGATCAGGCTGATGCGCGTGCTGACCCGCGACGCATCGGTCGCCAGGTACTGCTCGAGCGCCTGGTGCTTGAGACTGCGCAGGCGGCCGAAGAAATCGAGCTCCCACGAGGTCTCGCCGAGCGTCACGCTGCTCTCCTTCGTGGTGATGCCGATCTCACGATAATTGTCCACCTCGCCCATGGCGTCGACGGTCGGCAACAGTGCGGAGCGCGCAATGCGGTATTGCGCCTCGTATTCGGCCACCTTCAGCGCAGCCACGCGCATGTCGCGATTGTTGTCCAGCGCAAGGCCGATCAGCTTCTGCAGCGCGGGATCCTCGAAAAAGGTGCGCCAATCCACGTCGGCCGCGAAAGGCGCCGGAGGAGTCGCAGCAGACCCGGCCCCGGTCCCCGAGGATAAGGCGCCGCGCTCAACTCCCGCCGCGCCGGACCAGTCCGACGCCACGGGCAAAGGTGGGCGATTGTAGCCAGGCTCGAGGGTGCAGGAGCACAGGCTGATGATGCATAACATGCTGCCAAGAAGACGCCGCTTCATTGCTCGGTCTCCGCCGGGTTCGTCGTTTCGGGATGCACCTTGCGCTCCTTGAATAGTTTGCGCACCAGAATAAAGAAGAGCGGCACGTAAAAAACCGCCAGCAGCGTCGCGCCGAGCATGCCGCCCGTCACCGCAGTGCCGATCGCGCGCCGGCTCTCGGCACCGGCACCGCCGCTGAAAACGAGCGGGAACACACCAAACACGAACGCGATCGATGTCATCAGGATCGGCTTGACCCGCAGGCGCGCCGCTTCGAGCGCCGCATCCATCAGGTCTCGTCCCTGTTCGTGCAGTTCCTTGGCGAACTCGATGATCAAAATCGCATTCTTGGTGGCAAGACCGATCGTTGTGAGAAGCCCCACCTTGAAATAGATATCGTTGGGCATGCCCCGCAGCGTCACGGCAAGCACCGCGCCCAATGCGCCGAGCGGCACCACCAGAAGCACCGCGAACGGCATGCCCCAGCTTTCATAGAGGCCGGCGAGGCACAGGAACACGATCACGATTGAGATGCCGTAGAGATAAAGCGACTGCGAGTTGGACAGGACCTCCTGCCAGGATTGACCGGTCCATTCGACAGCAAACCCCTTGGGCAGCTGCGTCGCGATTTTCTCGATCGCCTTCATCGCCCCGCCGGTACTGACACCCGGACCCGTCTGCGCGGTCATCTCCATCGCCAGCATATGGTTGTAGCGCTCGATCTGCGGCGACCCGAAAGTCCAGCGAGTGGTCGAAAAGGCAGAAAACGGCACCATCTGCCCGTCGAAGTTGCTCGGTCCGGACCCGGACAACAACACTGCTCCGTTCGCCGCAATCGTGCGTACATACCATTGTCCGATATCGTCCGGCATCATCCGATACGGCGCGTCGGCCTGCACGAACACGCGCTGGATGCGCCCGGTGTCGACATAGTTGTTGACGTAGGCCGATCCGAAAGCAATCTCCAGCGTGTTGTTGATGTCGGCGATCGACAGGCCGAGCGCGCTGGCCTTCTCACGATCAATGTCGATATGGAATTGCGGCGTGTCATCCAGGCCGGCCGGGTGCGTCATCGCCAGTGCGGGATTTTTCGCGGCCAAGCCCATCAGCATGTTGCGCGCTTGCAGCAACCGCACGTGTCCCAGCCCTGCCCGATCCTCAATTTCGAAATCGAGTCCGCTCTGGTTGCCGAGGCTTGGAATCGCCGGCAAGTTCACTGCGAACACCTGCGCATCACGCAACGAGGCGAAGTGGGCATTCGCGCGATCAAGGATCGCACGCGCCTGCTGACTGTCGCCGCGGCGTTGACTCCAGTCCTTCAGGCTGACAAACAGGATCGCATTGTTCTGGCCTTGTCCATTGAAGCTGAAGCCATCGATTGCCAGCACCTCGTCAGTGCCCGGTTCATGATGCAGAAAGTAGTCCTCGGCCAGCCTGACCGTGCGGTCCGTCACGGCAATCGGCGTGCCGACCGGGGTCGACACCAGCACCACCACCACTCCTTGATCCTCGTCGGGCAGATAAGCGGTGGGCAGCCTGCTCATCAGCCAGGCCAGCGCCACGACGATCACGCCGAAAAGCAGCAGGAAGCGCACAGGGCGGGCGAGGAAAGCCGCCAGCCAGCCCCGGTAACGCTCGATGCCATGCTCGATGAAGCGGGCGATCCGTCCGCTATGGGCGGCATCATCGGCGCGGACCGGTTTGAGCAAGGTAGCGCACAGGGCGGGCGTCAAGGTAAGCGCCAGCAGCAACGACAACACCATCGCCGCCACGATCGTGACGGAGAACTGACGGTAAATGCCGCCAGTCGATCCGGAGAAGAAGGCCATCGGGATGAACACCGCGGTCAGCACGGTCGTGATCCCCACCAGCGCGCCGGTGATCTGCTTCATCGCCTTGCGGGTAGCCTCGCGCGGCCCCAGCCCTTGCTCGCGCATCATCCGGTCGACGTTCTCGACCACCACGATTGCGTCGTCGACCAGCAGGCCGATTGCGAGCACCACGGCGAACATCGACAGCACGTTGAGCGACATGCCGGCCACCCACAGCACGATGCAGGTGCCGAGCAGCGCAATCGGGATCACCACAGCCGGAATCAGTGTAGTGCGCACGCTGCGCAGGAAAACCAGCATGACGAGAAACACGAGGACCACCGATTCGATCAGGGTCTTCATGACATCCTCGATCGAGATCTTCACGAACGGCGTCGTGTCGAACGGGTAATCCACTTCGACGTCGGCGGGCAGTTGCAGCTTCAACTCGTCCACGCGTGCGCGCACGGCGCTCGCCACCGCCATCGCGTTGGCGCCCGTGGCCAGTTCGATCGCCAGCGCCGCGGCCGGCCTGCCGCCCATGCGGGACACGATGTCGTAGGTGTCGCCGCCAACCTCGACCCGTGCGACGTCCTTCAGCCGCACCCTGGAACCGTTGGGGTTCACGCGCAGCAGAACGTCGCCGAACTGGTCCGCGGTCCGCATCAGGCTCGAGGCGGTGATCGTCGCATTGATCGCCTGGGACGCGGTCGCCGGCGTGCCGCCCAGTTCGCCGACCGAGGTCTCGACGTTCTGGTTAGCGATCGCGGTCGTCACATCGCTCGCCGTCAAACCGAAGCTATGCAGCTTGATCGGGTTCAGCCAAACGCGCATCGCATGCTGCGGCGAGAACAGGTTCACTCCGCCAACGCCGTTGATTTCGGTGATGGGGTCCTGGAGCTGGCTCGCCAGCAGATTGCCGAGTTCGATCGAGTTCAGCCGCCCGCTTCGCGAAGAGAGCGACACCACCATCAGGAAACTGCTGCTCGCTTTGGAAATGTTGATGCCCTGCTGCTCGACCACCAGTGGCAGCAACGCGGACACCTGGCTCACCTTGTTTTGCACCTGCATCTGCGCGATGTCGGCATTGGCCCCTGGCTCGAGCGTCAGCATGATGGTCGCCTGGCCAGCATTGCTGCTGGTGGACGACATATAGAGCAGGTGATCGATGCCGCTCAGGCTCTGCTCAATCACCTGCGTGACGTTAGCGGCCACGGTGTCGGCCGAAGCACCCGGGTAGGTCGCCACGATCTGGATCACGGGCGGGGCGACCGACGGATATTGCTCGATCGGCATCGAGCGCAGCGCCAGCACGCCGGCGATCATGATGACGAACGCGATGACCCAGGCCAATACCGGCCTATCGATGAAAAAACGTGCCATTTCGTCCCCGCTTAACCGTGTGCGGCTGCACCGCTAGCCGCGGGAGCGTTAGAGGCATGCGTGTCGGTCACCGTGACCGGCGCACCATCCTGAAGCTGGCTGGCGCCGCTGATCACGACGCGATCGCCGATCTTCAGGCCCTGCGAAATGACCCACCGGTCGCCGTAGGCCGTATCGGCCTTGACGGAGGCCTCGTGTGCCTTGCCGTCGCCGCTGGCCAGCCAGACCGTGGCTTGACCGTCCGGGGTCCGCGTGACGGCCAGTTGAGGAACCAGCATGGCCTCGTCGTCGACGCCCTCTTCCAGCTCGGCCCGCACGAACATGCCCGGCAACAGTTCGTGCCCCGGATTGGGCACGGTGATGCGCAATGTGACCGACCCGGTGGTCTGATCAACGGTGATATCCGAGAAAGCCAGTGTCCCCGGCTGCGGATAGTCGGAGCCGTCCTCCATCACGATATGCACTGCCGCGCCCTGCTCGCCCACCCGCTTCATATGACCCGCGTTGAACTCCTTTCGCAGTCTTAACCAGTCGATGCTCGGGCGGGTCACGTCGAGATACATCTGGTCGATCGACTGGACCGTCGCGAGCGCAGCGGTCTGTTCTGCGGTGACGAGGGCCCCGGCCGTCACGCTGGACACGCCGATCCGCCCCGAGATCGGGCTTGTGATGCGCGTGTAGCCGAGATTGATACGCGCCGACTCGAGCGAGGCCCGATCAGCCAGCACGTCGGCCTGGTCTTCGTTCACGGCGGCGACGGCGTCGTCGTAGTCCTGCTTGCTTACCGCGTATATCTTGACCAGTTGCTCAAAACGGCTCGACTTCGCCTTCGCGTCCGACAGCACGGCCTCGGCCTTCGCCAGCACGCCTCGAGCCTGATCGTACGTGGCCTGGTAGACCGCCGGATCGATCTGATAGAGCGGCTGACCGGCCGATACGTCTGCACCTTCGATAAACAGCCGCTTCTGGACGATGCCGGAAATCTGCGGACGCACGTCTGCAACATTGAGTGCCGATAGGCGTCCGGACAATTCGGTACGCTCAACGATCTTTTGCGGTGTCATGACGAGTACACCGACTTCGGTTGCGGATGCCGCGTCGCCCGGACCGTCGGCCTTGTGTCGGGCGCATCCAGCAAGCGCCAACAGAAGCAACACGGTGCCAAGGCCAAAACCTGGGCGCGGCGGAAATCGCCCACGCATATCAACACACTGGAAGAACGCCATATCGTCTATTTGCTTTTATTTTTCGCTGAATAAGAAACGACAGAGTCCCGATGCCCCCGGGGTCTTCAGCCGTTCGCCGTCTACCGCTCCGTTTGCTGCCCCAATACGCCGTTGACCTCGTCGACAAAAGTGCGCCACTCCGCCTCCATTGCGAGCAATCGGCGACGGCCGACTCCGGTCAATGAGTAATACTCGCGCGGCGGCCCCGAGCTCGATTCGACGACATACGTCGATACCCATGCCTCGGCCTGCAGACGACGCATCAACGGATAGATCGCGCCCTCGCTCATTTCCATCTCGACCGGGAGTGTCGACGCCAATTCATAGGCGTAACTATCCCTGCGGGCTAGAACGGCCAACCCGCACATATCGAGCGCCCCTTTCTTCAACTGCGTCTACGTCAAAGTCCACGAGACCAATCGTGCATAACAAGGAACCCTGCTATACATGATACGTGGAGCAGGCTGAAACGCCTGTTTCAACTGGTCGAGACATTATCAGCCTGTATTGTTTTATGCAAGGTACCGATCAAAAATACGCACAGCGACAGCGTTGCCACTGGTTAAGCCTGCCAGGCTGTAAGACGACCACGGTCGTCGTCCGTTGCAGCACAGCGGCGTTAGAATTCATGCGCGCTGTCCCGGCCACACGGGCTCCGGATGCGGGAACACAAGGAGGCTTTATGTTTGAGTCAGCGTCATGGCTGAACCGTCCGGCCCAGTTTGAAGTGAGCGAAGACAAGCTGACGATCTGCACCGACGAAAAAACCGATTTTTGGAGAGAGACGCACTATGGTTTCATTCGAGATTCAGGACACGCTTGCGGTGTCGACGTGTCCGGCGACTTTACCGCTCAGGTGCGCGTCAATGGGTGCTTCCAGGCGCAGTATGATCAGGCGGGTATTTTAGTGCGCTCGGATGCCGAGAACTGGGTCAAGGCCGGAGTGGAACTGTCCGATGAGGTGCTCACAATTTCGTCGGTACTCACAATCGGGAGTTCAGACTGGGCAGTCGGCGCATCTCTCCCGACCGGCGAGTTCTGGATTCGCGCCACGGTCAAATCACGCGTATTGCTCCTCCAATACTCTGAGGACGGGAACCGTTGGTCTTTGATCAGACTGGCGCCGTTTCCTTTCGACGGCCCGCTATTTGTAGGGCCCACGTGTTGTTCCCCACAGCGTGCCAAGCTAATTGTCGAATTCGACCGCTTTGAGGTTATCACCCCCCCTGTT